>JAKANV010000015.1 GCA_021823605.1 bacterium
TCCACGCCATTGTCAGGATAAAAGCAATCGCGGCTGCTACATTTGCAACAATTTTGGGACTTGCAGTTGAGTTTTTTGCTAGAGTTACTATTAGTGTGGCTGCGGCTACATTGACAACGAAACCGCCAACACTAACTATTGCGAATTTTGCAAACTCTTTTTCCTGGGATTGGCCTTTGGCTTTAGATTCAAAAACCCAATGCTTATTCCAAAAATAGGAGTTTATAATAGCAGACACGAACGAAATTCCTTTAAATATAGAATAATAAATACCGGCAGACAGGCCAGTAATGAGTATTAGTAGATTTAAGACACCGAGATCGACAAATGTATTAAGTCCGCCAGTTTCACCAAACTTTATAAACTGATATATCCCTTGTGATCTTTTGCCGATAAATCTGGCAACAAATATCCCAATCGGCGGCATAAAAAGTAGCATCAGTGCAACTGCTACATAAACAGCAGGATTTGTTATGCCAAAGTTATTAACCATGATTGTAGAGAGAGCTGCTGCAGCAATACCGATAATTATCGAGGCTTTATAATCTTTTTTTGGATCACCCATTTTATTTTTTCCTTCACCTCACTAAAGAGGATTTATTTAATTTTATATATAAATAATACCAAATATGTCGAGCATAAACAATAAAAAAATGAGTAACAAATAGAAGTGGCCTGCCAGGGAATATTCTCCCTAGCAGGCCAGTATACTTCGTTTGGCTTCTGCCTTGAGCTCCTTAGTCGGAACTTGGTATGGTGATGTCTGGCTGACCGCTTGTGGCCCCAAAGGCATAGGGACCAAACATGGCTGTTGCCCGGCCATCTTCCCACCTGATCGTGAGCAGATCAAGGTCTTCTCCGAGTTCTCCAGGAGGACCATGGGTGATGACTTCACCATCGACATTGACGTCGACATCCCTGCGAAACTGCATCGTTGTGCCAGTTCTCTCGTCAGTTAGGCTGACGAAATCTGCGGGTGTCGTTTCCGGCGGGTTGGAGTCAGAACTCCTGGATGGCGTCTCGGAAGGTTCGGTTGATGCCGGCGGTTCGGCCGCATCATAGTAATACCGCGTTCCAGCTCCCATGCCTTCTCTCCGGAGTCCTTCATGCGTATCAATGGCCTCAGACACGAGCTGCCTCCACTTGAGCGGCTGCATGTCTTCAATGCCTAGCTTTCCTTTGATAGCACTGGCAGGTACACCACTTTCGTAGTCGCCACTTTCCTGCAACGACTTGACAGCAAGCGGGAATTCCACAACTAACTGAGCATCGTTCATAACACACCTCCTCTCCCTCATTGCATTCTTGACATACCAGATCTTGTTACGAAATGCCACTTTACCGCTTTTTAAAGCAAGAAACAGGGCTTTCTCCGTCAGTCCTTTTGCCCGCAACTCCTGTAGGATATCTTTTGTCTTAGCCTCACCTCCCATATCCAACAGAACTGCGGTTGCTTCCTGTGCGAGAGCTTTCTCTTCAACGCTAAGTGGCGGGGGTATCCCGCCCAGCTCATACATCGCGTTTTTGAGCTCTTCTTTTACATCCTCGGAAGTCTTCTGCATAACACCTCCTGACCCTTAAAGTCATAGTCGGCAAAAGTTTTGCTAAAGTTCTCCCTCGCACGTATCTAATATGTATCTTACCATAAAAGTTATGCTTTGTATAGGCTTTAAATGGTTTGATAGGAGCTTAATCATTATGGTATAATGTGTAAAGTTCTTTGGTAGTTTTATCATGACAGTCAAAACCTTTGGGAGGTGGGTCATGGCAATTGAGTCTAAATGGACAGCAAGAACACGTGGAGATTTGCTGTTGGTGGATAAAATCCGAAATGGCGATGAGTCTGCTTGGTCCACCCTGATTGAGATGTATAAGGGGTTCATCAAGCTCAAGGCGTCTAGCTACTTCATCTACGGTGGTGATCAAGACGATTTGGTACAAGAAGGCTTGCTGGGTTTTTGCAAGGCCGTAAGAGACTATCGCCGAGAGAGAGAGGCGAGTTTCCGAAGCTTTGCAGAGCTCTGTATCACACGCCAAATCATAACAGCCATCAAGACCGCCTCACGCCAAAAGCATCAACCCCTCAACAACTATATCTCATTCAGTCAAACACCTTCCAGTACTGATGATGAGAGTTGCACAATGGCTGACATTCTGCCCACAAACCCCCTACTAAACCCGCTGATTCAAATCAGTGCTAAGGAAGAGTTGATCGCGCTCACAGAGAAGCTCTGTAATGACCTCCTGTCAGACCTGGAAGCCTCGGTACTGCTAAACTATATTAGGGGCCAATCCTATGAGGAGATTGCAGAGCAGATGGGTGTCGATACGAAGAGCGTTGACAACGCTCTCCAGAGGATAAAGCGTAAGGTGGACCTTCACCTGAAGGCCCGCAATTCGTTTCTAGACGACTGACATGATAAAACAGAGGGCCCGGTTCGTCCGGGCTCTTGCTTTTTATTATTTTGTTGAGTGCTTTCTGTCAAGACTTCGGAAAGCTGTCTGTTCCTGTTTGAACATCAGTTCAACACTGCCAATAGGACCATTTCTATGTTTCCTTATAATGATTTCGGCAATTCCCTTTTTCTCCGTTTCCGTATTATAAAGTTCGTCTCTATAAATAAAGATTACAACATCAGCATCCTGCTCGATAGAACCTGACTCACGCAAATCAGATAGTATGGGTCTTCGGTCTGGTCTGGACTCAACACCCCTGGAAAGCTGTGAGAGTGCCAGAATGGGAACATTAATTTCTCTAGCTAAACCTTTTAGCGACCTTGATATTTCCGAAATCTCCTGTACCCTGTTTTCGGCTGTTCGCCCCTGCATTAGCTGTAGATAGTCGACTATGATTAATCCCAAGCCTTTCTCCGCCTGAAGCCTTCTGGCCTTTGTTCTCATTTCCAAAACATTAATAAGCGGCGAGTCATCAATAAAGAGCGGTGCCTCAGATAACGTCGCCATCGCCCTACCGATTTTAGGAAAATCATCATCATCGAGATTACCGGTTCTAAGTTTCCAGCTGTCAATCTTTGCCTGAGATGCCAAAAGTCTGTCAACCAACTGCTCCTTGCTCATTTCGAGAGAGAAGAGTGCGACAGATATTCCCTCTATACCGGCTACGTGTTCGGCAATATTTAAAGCCAGTGATGTTTTACCAACGGATGGTCTGGCCGCCAAAACTATCAAATCACTCGGCTGTAAACCGGCCAAAATATTATCAAGCTCTTTAAATCCTGTCGGAACACCTCTGAGTTTGTCTTTGTCTTTATGTAGCTCGTCAATTCTTTCAAATGAATCTTCTAATATATTTTTTATCGGAATAAACTTACCCTTCAAGTGTTTTTCGGCAACTTTGAATATCTTTTGCTCTGCCTCGTCCAGAATCTTCGATGTCTCATTTTTTTCATTATATGCAAGGCTTGTAATATCACTGGACGATTCAATCAACCTTCTCAAGAGTGCCTTATCCGCGATTATCTTTGCGTAATGAATGATATTTGCTGCCGATGGAACAGAGTTAACAAGAGTTGATATATAGCCGGCGCCACCAACACCTTCGAGCAGTTTCTTCTCGGTCAGTTTATTTGTAAGAGTAACGAGATCTATCGGCTGATTCTTCTCGTATAAACTAATCATATTGTCATAAATGATTCTGTGGGCATCTGAGTAAAAATCTTCCGGAATCAGGATATCGGCAACTTTTATGATGGCATCTTTTTCGAGCAATATCGAACCAAGTACCGAAATTTCCGCTTCCTCATTATGCGGCGGTATTCTCACCGTCAATTCTCTTGACATTAGTCGTCCTTTCTACCCTCGCTCTAACTAATTATCCTACAACTTCTCCACCCAGTACATCTAAAAACTCGTCAATTGTTGTTTCTTTCTTCTTTTCTTTCTTAACCGGTGCCTTACTTTCCTCTTCGATTGCTTTCATATTTTTCCGTTGGCCGAGCTTACAGATTACACTATAACCACGCCCGCAAACTTTCGATATCGCCTCCTCGACGATTTGTCTGTTCCTTCTATCTTCAATTCTTTCTTTATGAAATTTATATGGAAAGACTAGATGAATCTCATCACCCACGAGCGTCGGTTCTGATTCTCGAACGAAAGCATGTATAGAGTTATTCTTTGATTTTATCTCAAAGAGTACTTGGTTCCATTTTTCCAGTGACTTATTGCCGCCCTTAGCCTCTGCTTTCGTGTCATTTTTCTCTAATTCATCTACGTTAATTACTTTTTTGCTAACATTTTGAATGTCCTTATTCTCTGTCATTCCGACCGAAGTGGAGGAATCCCTTTCTGCATCTTCTTTCTTCATTAATTCTCCCTGAAAACAGTTAATAATCTTTAAAATAGCAACCTCGAGTGATAACTGAGGATATAGCGCAAAACGAAAGTTCCTATTACATTCACTCAAAGTCTCAATCGCATAAACATATTTACCCGTCTTGGCATTATCTCCCAAGCTTTCCTTCACCTTCTCTCTATACAAATCCATGATTCCCTTCGTTAACTGTCCAATGTCGGCACCATCTGCTAACACTTCCTCCATAAACCCTAAAGCTTCCTTTTTCTTTCCGTTCTCAACCATATCGGCTAGCATGGTTATTTTCGTATTATTAATCATGCCTAAAAGCTCGGCCACCTGGGTTTCTGTAATCTCCTTCCCATGAAAATTCATGGAGATTTGGTCAAGGATAGATATCGCATCCCTCATGCCACCCTCACTCGCATTTGCAATCAAGGCAATGCCTTCCTTTTTAATCTGCACTTTTTCGGACTTTGCGATTTCTTCAATTCGTTTTTCAAGTTCTGATTTGCTGATTCTTTTAAAGTCAAACCTCTGACATCTGGAAATAACAGTTGCCGGAATTTTGTGGATTTCTGTTGTCGCCATGATAAAAAGAGCGTGACTTGGCGGCTCTTCTAGCGTCTTAAGAAGAGCGTTAAATGCTTCTTTCGTCAGCATATGAACTTCATCTATAATAAATACTTTGTACTTCAGCTCGCTCGGAGAAAACTTTACCTTTTCGCGCAAATCACGAATCTCATCAATACCGCGGTTTGATGCTGCATCTATTTCTATGATGTCTAGAGCAGTTTGATTATTAATCGAAGTGCATGAATCACATTTGTTGCAAGGATTTCCATCTTTGGGGCTTTTGCAGTTCACGGCTTTCGCCATTATCCTAGCAATAGACGTCTTGCCTATGCCTCTCGGCCCACAGAATATATAAGCATGGGAAAAGCTAGATGATTTTATAGCATTTAGAAGAGTCTTTTTTATATGCTCTTGCCCCTCAATCTCTATAAAATCCTTCGGTCTGTATTTTCTGTATAGTGCTATTCTAGCCACTTAAATCCTCTCGCCTTAGTTAATGAGTATAAAAAGTATAAACCTAAATGCAAGTAAGTTTAAGCATGTTTTATGTGCCTTGACTGTTCATAAACCGTTTTTTCTTGTGGATAGGCAGAATTGTATACTTGTTTCTCCTCGAATCTACTTTAAACTTAAATTATGAGACCAAAAATAATCAAAACTCAAGCGAAGGAGATATTTACCAAAACTAAATTGCCCGGAGCGGACTGGGTAATAAATCAGTATGTTGGTTGCGGGCACAACTGTAGCTATTGTTATGCTAGATTTATGAGCAGATGGAAAGGATATGGCAAATGGGGTTCTTGGATCGAAGCTAAAATCAATGCTCCAGAACTTGTGAGAAATAAGCATGTTGTTGGTAAAGTATTTATGAGCTCAGTCAGCGATGCCTATCAGCCAATAGAAAGGGAGCTAGAGTTGACACAAAAAGTGTTGGAAAATATGGATAAAAATATAGAGCTATCTATACTGACAAAGTCAGATTTAGTTTTAAGAGATATTGATATACTTAAGAAATTCAAAAAGATAGATGTTGGTTTTACGATAAATTCATTTTCAGGAAAAGAGAAAGAAATGTTTGAACCAGATTCTCCGGCAAATCAAGAAAGAATTAAGGCCATGAAGGTACTAAAAAAGAACGGAATAAAAACATATACCTTTGTCAGCCCTATAATACCAGGGTTAATCAATATTGAGGAAATTATCGAGCAAACAAGAGATTACACAGATTATTACTGGTTTGAAGTTTTGAACTTACGAGGTGCCGGTAAAGAATTTACGGAACTTTTAGAGAGAGAATACCCTGAAAGTTATAAAATCATGTGCGATAAAAGATTGCTTGCGGATTATGTTAACAAATTAAAAAACACCATCCAAAAGTCTGGCGTTAATGTAAAAGGAATTGAAATCCACTAACTCTTCATTCTACTAATCCACCATTTAGCCTCTTGATTTTTGTAGAATTCAAACCAAATTCTATTATCATAGAAACCAAGTGGTATTTTACCGACTAATTCTTGTTTAAAATTAAAGATCCCTTCATTAGCAGACCCTCCCCAACTAATATATCTTGTTTTATCAAGATAATAATCAATTAGCATAGCAGTCGATATACCAGAAATATTCTTGGACGTTTTTGAATAGCCAATCTCTCCTATACAGACATAGTTTGGTAACGCTTCAATAATAATATTTATAGAGAGCACATCTTTGTCTCTTACAACTTCGAAAAACTTAACATCTTTTAACAGTGGATAAATCGCATAGTACAAAAGAGAGCGTGTTCCTAACCTCTTTTCATGTGTCTCGGCAAGAAGTTTTGTATGCTCTGACTTGTAATATGGATCAGTAACTGGCTTTAATTTAAGCCCATCAGCTTCAGCTTTTCTTAAATATGACCGATATTTACTCGTAGGTATAAAATCAGTTGTTCTAAAAATGAATTCCATCCCATAGGGATCTGTAATTTTCTTTTTTAATTTATAACCCTCTTGATTTTTAATCTCTATTGTTGGGGTTTCTCCCCAAAAAATAAGATTTACCGGAGAATGCTTTGTAATAATTTTCTGTATCGTACTATTAAGGCTTGCTTTGTCGATGTCACCTTTTATCCTAGGAGAAACAAGGGTTGCGACCTCTCCATCAAAGTAATATAAGTAATCATTTTCTAAAAACGGTTCACCAAATATGCTCGCATTACAACTTATTACATGATAAAAATCTCTAACATTTCCGTTTACATTTTTTTCTTCTTGAGAACTAAGCATTTTTAAATTTCGAGCTCTTCGATACCTTGTGCTTTATTATCTGAAACTGGAGGTGGAGTTTCACCAAGAGCATTCTCTTCTTTTTCTTCTTTTCCAATTTTAGTTTCTTCTTCCGTCATGTAAGCGCCTTGCTTTTTAATATCGGGATGATCCTCAACTGATTCTGTCGGCTCTTCTTTAGGAGCCTCTTCAGTAGTGCTCGCCTTAGACGCTTCCTGGACGGTCATATCTTCTGTGATTTCCGGTTCAGTTTTCTTTATTTCAACTTCCGGCTTTTCTTTTTCTGACCCTGCTTCTTTCTTTTTTTCCTTACCAAAACTTTCTTTGACCTCTTCCAGGATTTCTTTATTTTCCTCAGGAAGGTCTATTTTTTTCTTAGCCGTTTCAGTTTTCTTTCCCTCGGTTTTTTCTTCTGTACCATCGTGGTCATGTATTACACTTTCGAGTGCTGCCCACTGACTTTCTGCTGCGGCAGGCACTACTATTGAAGCTTTAGAGCCCGGTTCTCCTTTATAATAAGTAACTGACGCAAAAAGGACTTTGTAGGTCTTACCATCAGCTAGAACTGTGTAGTTTCCATTGTCATATGCAAGTGTACCAATTAAGTTTTTGCGCTCAACTGGTTTGATTTGTTTATAAATAAGACTGCCATCATCAGCAATGGTTAGTTTCAGTGTATCTCCTTCAACAAGCTTTGATTTGGAGGCATAGTTTGCGGGAACCGGATATTTTTTACTATCAGGAGCCACCATTTGCTCACCGTCAAAAACACCCTCGATAACTTTTCCTTCGTCTAAAATAGACAGGTCTTTTGCTGACTCCGAATGGTCAACTTTACCTGTCTTTTTTTCTCCAAGTATATCTAATAATAAGTTTCTAGCCGATTGCAAATTTCCTTCTGCAACATCAAGTAGTTTTTGTATTTGTTTTATTTTTTTATCATCTTGCATTTTTTTGTCCTAGTTAACTTTGTTTTTGTTTTTAACCCCTTAATAATATAGGTTTTGGGTGTATCTTGTCAATCTTAAAAACTATCTCTCAAACTTTTTAATAAAGTCCTTTTTGAATGTTTTGAATTTATTTTCTTGAATAGAATTCCTTATGTCTTCCATAAATCTCATCATAAATCTCAGATTATGTAATGAAGTTAATCTAATACCTAAAATTTCACTTTCACGAAGTAAGTGAGCTATATAAGAGCGGGTAAAGTTCTGGCAGGCATAACAGTCACACCCTTTCTCTATAGGATTTAAGTCATTTATGAAAGGAGAGTTCATCAAGTTCAGCTTACCCCGATATGTCCAAACTGTACCATTTCTACCTAATCTAGTTGGCAAAACACAATCAAACATATCCACGCCACGCTCAACTGCATTTAGGATGTCCTGAGGAAAACCAACTCCCATCAGATACCTGGGTTTATCTTTCGGCAAGTGGGGTTCCACAGTTTCTAGTATTTCATTTCTCACCTTTTCAGGTTCACCGACAGCCAAACCACCAATCGCGACCCCATCAAAATCAAGATTTGAGATGAACTTTGCCGACTCGACACGCAAATCTTTATATGTAACTCCCTGGATGATACCAAAAAGGGCCTGCTCGTAGCCATAAAGCGGTTTAACTTTTTTATTTGCCTCAACACACTCCCTAGCCCATCTGTGCGTTCTTGCCATGGCATCCCTGGCATAATCCTTATCAGCATCAGCCGGCGCACATTCGTCGAAAGCCATCATTATATCAGCGCCAATCTCTTTCTGCATTTGAATAACAGACTTCGGTGTGAAGAAGTGTTTAGAGCCATCTAGATGTGAGCGAAATTCTACACCATCTTCCTTTATTTTTACTAATTTTTTGGAAGTCTGGTCTTTAGCCCCAAATCCTAAAGAAAAAACCTGAAAACCACCACTGTCTGTAAGGATTGGCCCATCCCATTTCATAAATTTATGTAGGCCGCCACTTTTCTGGATAACTTTTGTACCCGGACGCAAATACAGGTGATAAGTATTGCCAAGTATGATTTTGGCGCCGATTTCTTCCACTTCATTGGGCGCCAATGTCTTTACAGATGCACGTGTTCCCACAGGCATGAAAACAGGCGTCTCTATCTCACCATGAGCTGTGGTAATTTTCCCTAATCTTGCTTTCCCATCTTCTTTTTTCAGTTCAAACTTAAACTTTTGCATACCTAATTTTACCTTATTTTAATGCAAACAAAAAGAGAGCGCATATGGACTCTCTTTTTGAAATCTCAAAGATTATTTTAGTTCTACTGTAGCACCCGCTGCTTCAAGTTTTTCTTTTGCAGCCTGTGCATCGTCTTTGCTTACGTTTTCTGCAACTGTCTTAGGAGCTGCATCAACTAAGTCTTTAGCCTCTTTCAGGCCTAGATTTTGGTTAATCTCTCTAACTGCTTTGATAGCGCCGATTTTGTTTGAGCCGGCTGCTGCCAAAACTACAGTGTAGCTTGATTTCTCTTCAGCTTCCTCAGCTGGAGCCGCACCCGCTGCTGCAGGTCCTGCAATTGCCACTGGAGCTGCTGCTGAAACGCCAAATTTTTCTTCAAGAACTTTTACAAGTTCAGCCATTTCTAGAACACTCATCTCTTCAATAGTTTTAACAAGGTCTTTAAACTTCTTTGGAATCTCTACCTCTTTTTTAGGTTCCTTGGCCGGCTCCTCGACGGCTTCCTTTTTTGGTTCCTCGGCTGGTTTCTCTTCGGCCTTTGGCTCCTCTTTTGGAGCTTCCTCTACTTTTTCCTCAACTACTTCTTCAGTAGTTTCTTCTTTCACTTCTTCTTCAGAAGCTGCATCGTCATTTTTTACTTCTTTATCTGCCATTTTATTTCTCCTTATTACTTTTTATTAATTAATTTAATACTTAAGCTTCTTTTTGCTCTTTAATTGCGTTCAATACGCCAACCACATTCCTAAGGTTTGCATGCATAACACCAACGAAATTCGACATTGGAGCATTCATAGAACCAATCATCTTTGCAATCATTTCCTCGCGCGATGGCATCTGTGCAAGACTTTTAACTGACTGTGCATCAATGCTTTTACCTTCAAGGATTCCGCCGATAATTTCTAACTGTTCATGGTCCTTGGCGAAGTTGAAAACCACTTTTGCCGGAGCAACCTCATCATCATAACCAAATGCTACTGCAACTGGATGATTTGCAAGCTCCTTAGCGTCTACATCAATGTTTGCTTTCTTTACTGCAAGACCGAAAAGGGTATTCTTAATAACTTTAAACTCTATACCCTGATCTCGAAGATTATTTCGAACCTCGTTAATCTCTTCTACCGTTAATCCCTTGTAATCAGTAAAAACGGCTGCCTTGGATTTTTCCAATCTTTCAGCGAATGTTTCAACTAACTCTTCTTTTTTCTTTTTTGTAATTGCCATAATGTTTTCCTTAATTAAAAAATCTTTGGCACTAACCAAAGATAAATAAAAATTTCTCGTTTTTACCTCGGTAGCCGATTAAGCCCTTGGGCTGCTACTGTCTTTGGTTATATTCTTTTATAGTAGGTCAAGTTTGAAAATAAATTTTCTCACTTGACCTTTGAGTATCTTAACAAATATTTAAAATTTCGTCAATAATTTTTTATTGTTTGACTAGCATATCTATTTTCATTATACTTTTAAGTGGATATAGCGGAGGGTACTATGACTGGCCGCTTTTTTAATTTCTAAAAACGGCTGGTAGCAACTATTCAATCGAATATGAAAGGACATCCATGACTGGACGAGTAATAGTCATAGACGGAGTCGATGGCTCCGGTAAGGGTTTACAAGTAGACCAGCTAATGGCTGGCCTGCATAATGAGGTCGGGGAAGCCAGAATAGTTTCCCAAACCCATGAACCACATGATGTAGCCAGCAACACTATCGGTATGACCATCCGTGCCATACTGGAACACAGAGAAGCGCGGCCGCCAAATGCAGCCGCATTTCAGTACATCTTCTATTTGGATCGGGTAGTACACTGGGAAACAGACCTCGGTCCTTCCAGAAAGGCTGGTGAAATCAAGGTGAGCGATCGTGAGCGAATGGTCACATACGCTCATGGTGTCGCCGGCGGCGTTCCCCTGGAGATGATGTTGGAATGGCACAAGAATCTTCCTGTACCGGATCTCTACATCTACCT
>JAKANV010000094.1 GCA_021823605.1 bacterium
TTTTAAATCTCAGAAGTGTAATGGCGACATATCCTAGAGCCATCAGATAAAGTATCAGAACCATTCTCACAAGTTCTGGATTTGTCGCAAAATATTTTATCGCCAAAAGCGAACCAGCACTGGATAAAAGTGCAAATGCGAAAGGCACTGCTCGCTCTTTTCTTTCTCTGATATGAAAATTTTTTATCTTATTATTCTTCAGCAAAAAAAATGTGAAGCAAACAGGCAAGATGATTGAAAAGAAAGATACAATTAGCAGTGTCTTAAACATTACTTCTAGTGTGGGGCTAAACGTATAGACCATGTATAACAGCAGAAAACTTCCGGTGATGGCCGGCGTAAACGCGAAAGAGATGATTTTCGCAAATCTGTTATAATCGAA
This sequence comes from bacterium, assembly GCA_021823605.1. Lineage (GTDB taxonomy): Bacteria > Patescibacteriota > CPR2 > UBA1875 > JAJYID01 > JAKANV01. The sequence goes on from JAKANV010000094.1 coordinate 383, forward strand.
ACCTTCTTTTTTTTGGGGTTCTGTCATTATCCCTCCAAAAGTTTGATAGCAGTTTTTATTCTTTCAATTGATTTTTCTCTGCCAAGCGCCCACATAATCTCATTTGGCGAGGGGCTTTTCTCCTGTCCGCTTAAAGCTACTCGAACAGGCCAAAAAACGTCTCCGTTTGAGAGATTTTCGGCTTCTACAACGGATTTCATGGTATCAGACGCAGAATCCCCCGATGTAATGGTTTTCTGGCTCTCAAGCGCTTTCAAAACGCTTTTTAAGCCGTGTAGAGTTGCATCATGCGTGCTTTTACCGAATATAAGTAACTTTGGACTATATTTGATATCGTTAAAGAAAAAGTTCGAGTTTTCAGTAAAGTCTTTGAGCGTTACCATTCTGGTTTGCATAACAGTTAATGCTCGCTCAACTAGTGCTGTGTCCTTGCCCTTTAAAAAGTCAGAATCAAAATCTTCAACTTTTTTCATTAAATCTTTTACTTTCATTGCCCTGATTTTTTCGCCGTTTATCCAGTTTAGTTTTTCGATGTCAAAGACTGCTGGTGATTTACCGACTTTTTTTAAATCAAACGTTTTCTCAAGTTCTTCTTTCGAAAATATTTCTTGTGTTGTCCCAGGATTCCAACCGAGAAGCGCCAGGAAATTCAGCATCGTGTCGGCGAGATAGCCATTTTCCCTATAATCCATTATCGCCGTATCGCCGTGCCTTTTGGAAAGTTTAGATCTGTCTTTTCCTACTATATGCGGCATATGAGCAAATTTCGGATGTTCCCAGCCTAGTGATTGATAAAGAAGTATATGTTTTGGAGTCGAAGGAATCCATTCTTCTGCCCGAATCACGGTGGTGATATCCATCAAATGGTCGTCTACCACGCTTGCAAGATGGTAGGTCGGATACCCGTCAGACTTCAAAATTATAAAATCGTCTTGGATGTCGGTTCTGATAGTGACTTTACCTCGAATAGTATCATTCCAAGTTATCTCCCCTGGTTTTTCCGGAATTCTAAATCTGATAACAGAAGTTTTTCCTTCTTTTTCCAGTTTTTCTACGTCCTCTTTGGTCAGCTTTCGGCAGCATGCATCATATCCTGGCGGTTGTTTGCTTTTTATCTGTTCTTCTCGAAGCTCTGCCAGCCTTTCTTTGGTGCAGAAACATTTATAGGCCTTGCCCTCTTTCAGTAGCTTCTCTGTGTACTCGTTATATATTTTCAGGCGGTCTGATTGGTGAACTTTCTCTTCGTCGTTCCATTTTAAACCCAGCCAGCTTAAGCTCTCCTCAATGTATTTGACTGCTTCCGGGACCATTCTTTCGCGGTCCGTATCCTCAATCCTTAAAATAAACTGCCCTTTTTGCGATTTTGCGTACAAGTAATCAAAAATGGCCGTTCTGATATTTCCGACGTGCGGTTTTCCTGTTGGACTTGGAGCAAAGCGTGTTTTCACCATTTTCGTCTACTTTCTTTTTCTGGCGGGTCTATTTGAGTCAATCAAAATCTTATTTGTTATAAGGTCAAGATCCGTAAAATCGTCTGCTTCTTCAACTAGTTTGGATGAAGTGCTTCGGCCAAATGAAATTACCTCTGCTCGACATCCTTCAGCTTTGGCATGATGCAGAAGCTCTGCGAAGTCGCCGTCTCCAGAGCACAGAACAACAGCGTCTAGTTTGGGCGCCATTTTTAATATATCTACAGCAATTCCTACGTCCCAGTCCCCTTTTTTATGTCCACCGGCAAAGGTTTGTAGGTCCTTTGATTTGACGTCATAGCCCAGCTTACCGAGTGCGTCAAAAAATGATTGCTCATCAGGGCTTTCTGCTTTTATTGTATAGGCGATTGCTCGGATAAGCTGTCTCTCTGCAGTGCCCATTTTTATAATTTCTCCGAAGTTTACTTTCTTTTCATAAAGAGCTCGCGCAGAATAGTAGAGGTTTTGTACGTCTACGAATATTGCGACCCTTTGATTTGCATTTTTCATATATTTTCCTTAATTTATTTAATTATTACTTCTAGTCCCTCACTAGTAATTTTAGCATCTTTTACCTTATATTGCTTGTTTATTTTGTCGTTTAAGCTTGCCGCAATAAGACCGCTTAACCTATCATCTAGCATTTGCGGTGACTCTATCTTGCCCAGCATAAGGTCCGATATCTTAGTATTTAGCTGCTGGTTTTCCACATATGGTGTTATTCTTGCTTC
>JAKANV010000016.1 GCA_021823605.1 bacterium
CCTTTTCTTGTTGAGGATGCGTGAGAACCCACTATGAAGACGCAGATTAAATGGATTTAAGCAGAAAATAAGTGTTAAAATTATGAAGAGTTTACTAAAAAGTAAAGAATTGGCGGCTGAGCCGCTTCGAATCCCACCCTCTCCGCCAAAAAGTAGATCTTAAGTTTTGAGGTCTTCTTTTTATTTAGTGAGTGATCTAATTTAAGTTAAGATTAGTTTGGTCAATTTCTTCAGCTTTTTGTTTGTATTCGTTTGTCTTAGCTTGATTACCTAATTTCTCATATATTTTTGAGGCTAGAATGTGCGAATCTCGATAATTATCTTTTTCCTTTATTAAAGCCAAAATATCCTTTTCAGCTAGGTTTAGATAATCTTGCGAATAGTATAAATTAATTGCTTCTAGCTTTAAATAAAGCGGATTTTGGGTCTTTTTGTAGCTTGCGAAGTACTTGTCTATGCCGTACAGATTACATGATTTTGCTTTTACATAGGCGTCTTTTGCTTTATTATAATCATTTAAATACACAAATGAAGCATAACAATTTGCTGAACCTTGGTCTAATACTGAAAGTTGGGATAAATAGCCTTCAGTTACTCCCCTATCGCCCTTTTTGAGCTCAACGAGGATCAAACCCTTTAATGATTCAGAATTAATATTTTTGTTTTTTGCTTTTATGAAGGTATTTTCTGCTTCTTTCACCTTATTTTCGTTTAAATATAAATTACCCAGTTTATTCAAAATATCGACCTCTCCCCTACCCACCATGATTTGTTTGGCGAGATTACTATTACCTGTGGAAATATAGAGATCTGCTAATGTGAGGATATTACCGGTCTTTTTCCAAAGAGCAAGTGATTTCTCAAGATTAAGTATCTTTTCTTGTTTATTAGAAGCTTCGTTTGAAATATTTGCATAGTAGTCAGCTCTTTGATTAGCCCAAAATAAATAGCTAGCCAACATTCCGATTAGAACAATGGGAGTTACAGTGAGTATAACTATCTTTTTCTTTCTCATTGATTTTATTATTATATATTTTTACTAAAAAAGCGAATAAGGTGTGTATAATTGTGGATTTGTGCTTGGATAAGTTTTTAAAAGTCTCATTTTGAGCACGAAAATGGTCTAATACAACTTGTGCTTACTTTTCCACAATAAACTTAAAATTCAATCTTTTGTGGCCAATCAGAAATTATCAGAGGTTCTTTTTCATTCAGATTTTTCCAAATTGCTTCAGTAACAAAAGGCATTATAGGATGAAGGAGTTTTAATGAATTTTTCAAAACCGTATCTAATGTGTATTGAGCGGCTAGTTTAGTTTCATCGTTTTCACGAATTCGAACTTTGGTGTCTTCTATGCATGTATCACAAAAATCATGCCAGAAAAAGTCATAAATTTCCTCTACAGCGTGTTGGAAATCATACTTTTCTAAGTGTTTGTTGGTGTTTGCAATAGTTAGATTTAGTTTTTTAAGTATTTCTTTATCATTTTTTGTTAGATTCGGCTTTATTTCTTTCTCATATGTTTCACGTGAAACATCTTTATAGCCCTCCAAATTCATTAGAGTAAACCTGGTAGCGTTCCACACCTTATTTGCAAATCTTTTACCATTTAAGATAGCATCTTCAGAAAACTTTATATCTTGACCTTGCCCTATTTGCCATAAAAGACCAAATCTGGTCGCATCTGTACCGTATTTTTCTATTAATTCCAGCGGATCTACACCAGTTCCAAGCGATTTAGACATTCTTCTGCCTTCATGATTGAAAACTGTAGGATTAATATACACATCTTTAAATGGAACTTCTCCCATAAACTCAATACCAGACATTATCATGCGCGCTACCCAGAGATAAAGAATATCTCTAGCTGTAGCCAAGAATGTTGTTGGGTAGAAATAGCTTAAATCTTTTGATGTTTGTGGCCAGCCAAAGGTTGCAAACGGCCAAAGTGCGCTTGAAAACCATGTATCAAGGACGTCTTCATCTCTTTTTAGCTTAGAACTTTTACATTTTGGACATTTACGCTCAGATTTTTTATCTTCTACGTCTTCAAGTGCCCATTTTTCGGAAACTATAATCTCACCGCATTCGCAGTACCACACCGGTATTTGATGCCCCCACCATATTTGTCTGGAAATGCACCAATCATTAATATTTTTCATCCAATCTAGATAAACTTTCTTCCATTTTTTTGGATGGAAGTCTACTTTTCCCTTTTCTACAGCTAAAATTGCCGGTTTTGCAAGTTCTTTCATACTGACATACCATTGTAAGGTCAAAGAAGGTTCCATAACAGTATTACATCGATAGCAATGACCGACACTATGAACATAAGGTTTGGCTTGGCTAAGCCATTTTCCTTCTTTTAGCATTTCTATCACTACGTCTCGCGCTTCAAATCTGTCAAGTCCTGTAAACTCTTCTCCTGCCTCTGGGGTCATTTTCCCCTCAAGATCAATTACTATGATTTTATCCAGATTATGCCTTTTGGCTATTTCAAAGTCATTAGGATCGTGAGCAGGTGTTACCTTTACAGCTCCAGTGCCAAACTCCATATCAACAATAGAATCTGCAATTATTGGTATTTTTCGGCCTTGTATAGGTAAAATTACGTTTTTACCAACTAAATCTTTATATCTTTTATCTTTTGGATTTACTGCAACTGCCGTATCTCCAAGCATAGTTTCTGGTCGGGTTGTGGCTACTGTAAGCTCTCCCCCGCCTTCTATCTCATACTTTATGTACCAAAGGAAACTCTCATGTTCTTCGTGCTCAACCTCAAGGTCAGATAACGATGTTCCGCATCTCGGACACCAGTTTGTTATGCGATAATCGCGGTAAATATACCCTTTGTCATAATAGTGAGTAAAAGCCTTTAAAATTGCCTTCGTATAACCTTCATCCATTGTAAACCGGGTTCGCGTCCAATCGCATGAGCAGCCCAAAGTCTTTAGTTGCCCTAAGATTCGTGCTTCGTATTCATCCTTCCATTTCCAGACTTCTTTTTCAAAATTGGCTCTGCCAAGGTCAAATCTCGTTTTACCCTCTTTGGCGAGCTTTTTCTCAACCACAGATTGAGTGGCAATCCCAGCGTGATCGGTACCCGGAAGCCACTCAGAAGGGATTCCATTCATTCTGTTCCAGCGAACCATTACATCCTGGATAGTATTGTTTAGTGCATGGCCCATGTGTAGAGAGCCTGTAACATTGGGTGGGGGAATGACTACTGTAAAAGGTTTTTTGCCACTTTCAAGCTTGGGGGTAAAATATTTACCCTTCTCCCACTTATCATATATTCTTTTTTCATTCTCTTCCGGCTTGTATGATTTATCCATATTTTACCTTTCTAAAAATAAAAACCCCGCTTTTGGGGGTCCGATTGCTCGGATGGTACCACCCCAATTCCACGTGGCGCTTCATTTTAGCCTTAACGGAGCTTCCCGGCAGGTTCTACTTTTAATTTCTTCCTGCAGCTTGCGAGGTGACATTAATCCCCACTCAGACGCTTTATAAATTGTTAAATAATTATAGTAAATAGGCATAGAAAAGTCAAACTGTTTAGAGTTGTGGGATATATCTTTTTATGCTATGATGCGGTACGCGAAACATTAAAGTTTAATGTTTTGAGTACCATTTTGACAAACACTCAGGCGAAAGCCTTACCAATACCACCACCACTCAGACAGGAAGGTTTATGATGAACATTTTGCACGACACTTTCGTTTATCTGGTGTTGATACCGGTTCTCCTTGGAGCTGCTATCATCATCAAGCTCGGGTTTTTCAGAAAGCAGGTTAAGGGGGGAGATGGGCTGAACATTCTTCATGTTTACCCAAGGTTTCCCAGGAATACCTTCTGGGGATTTTGGTACGTCTTGTCATACATTGGCAAGAAGGCTGTATTTCCTCCTCTGTCACTTTTGACTGTGGCGGGGATGATCAGAGATTTACGGCCCGACTGGAATCAAAAGCTGGTAGATCTCAACGTGAGGAGGAAGATAAGCAAGAAGGACCTCAAGTGGGCAGACTTGGTTATGGTAAGTGCTATGATTGTCCAGGAGGAAGGGGAGCAGGGCGTCAAAGACATCCTCAAGGAATGTAAGAAGTACGGTGTCCCAGTTGCCGCCGGCGGAGCTCTCTTCACCAACCAAGAGACAGAGACCGAGGACATTGATTACCTCATTCTTGGTGAAGCTGAAATCACCTTGCCTTCATTTCTCGACGATTGGGACAAAGGGGAACCAAGGCATCGATATGAATATGATAGCAAGACGCCAAAGCCGTCGCTTAGGCTCACCCCGATACCGTACTGGGGGCTTATCAATTTCAAATACTATGCCACGATGCTGGTGCAGTTCTCCCGAGGTTGTCCCCGTAAGTGCCACTTCTGTGACATCTGGAAGCTTTATGGTCTTAAACCAAGGCTGAAGAGCGACGCCCAGATGATTAGAGAGTTTCAAGCTCTCTATGATGCGGGTTGGCGAGGGACAATCTTTGTTGTCGATGACAACTTCATCGGCAACAAGGTAAGAGTCAAACGCTTTCTGTGGTTCCTGTATGAATGGATGATTTGGCATAATTATCCATTTAAGTTGTTCACAGAGGCTGATATATCTCTTGCCAAAGATATGGTGCTCATGCAGCTGATGTCCTGGACGAACTTCATCCGGGTCTTCCTTGGCATCGAGTCTCCTGCAAAAGAGGCAATCAGAAGCTGCAAGAAGAAGCAAAATGAAGACGTTGACTACGCCGAAGCAACCCGACTGATTCATTCCTATGGAATGATGGTCATGACGGGCCACATCGTCGGAATAGACGGTGAGCGGGCGTATGAGGAGAGAACCGGTAAGGATATCTTCGCGGCTCAATCAGAGTGTATTGATAAGATGCGCTCAATGTGGGCCATGATCGGTATCATGACGGCGCTGCCAAAAACCGATTTATGGGAGGAACTCAGGAAAGCGGGAAGATTGCTTCGTGGTTCTGATGGTAATAATGCCGATAGTGTAAACTTCGCTCCCGAAATGAATAAGGACAGGTTGATCAAGGGCTATCATAGCCTTGTGCTCAAAACCTATTCCGCGAAGAATTACTATCGGCGCGCCGCAGCCTTTTTGGACGACTACAACTATACTGCGAAAGGACAACTCACCTGGCGCGGCTTCAAGGATAATGCGAGAGCATTTGTAATGAGCTGGTGGAGAATAGGCTTCTGGAGAAGAGATGGTTACTATTACATCAGCCTCTTTGTCAGAACGCTTCGCAAGAGGCAGTTCTCTAAGCTCCCGATGGTTGTGGAGCTGGCCATAACTAGGCGTCATCACTATAAGATCGCCAAGATCATGGCGCGAAGCTACGCAAGGCAAAGCCGTCAAGCGGCATAATCAAACTACTTTATAAACCGTCCCCCGGACCCAGTGTCCGGGGGCTTACTATTTAAGCAAGTTTTAAATTTGGATCAGGCTCTAGATTTTTTGGCTCAGTAAAGCCAAATTCTTTCTGTTTATAGTAAGCGGCAGCTCCGATCATCACGGCGTTATCGGTGCAATATGCGATATCTGGCATGTAAAATTTTACGTTTAAATCCTTACGCATTTTTTCTAATTTTTCTCTCAATTCCTTATTTGCCGCAACACCGCCGGAGAGGATAAATGACTTTGGCTGGGATTTCTCTATTGCCCGTGTGCTATTTTGAACTAAGGTATCGACTAGGGTTTTTTGGAAGGATGCCGAAATATCTGATTTTTCCTTTTCTGAAAGTGATTTTGACTGTTTTACGACATTTAAGACAGCTGTTTTTAGCCCCGACAAACTAAAATCAAGGCTGGCTTCGGGATATTCTAAAAAGCCGTCGGCGTTTCTTTTTGGTTCAGGCGTTAGGTCAATTATCGGAAATTTGTATTTATTTTCGTTCCCCTTTTCGGCGAGTTTAGAAATATTTGGCCCGCCGGGATAGTGGAGAGTGAGTAGGGCGGCAACCTTATCAAATGCTTCGCCTGCTGCATCATCTCGGGTTTGACCGATAATTTTGAATTTATAATGATCTTCTACTTCAATTAGCATTGTATGGCCACCGGAAACAAGTAGGGCGACGAGAGGGAACTGAGGTTGATTTTTTCCTATCCAGTTCGCATAAATGTGTCCCTCAAGGTGATTTACGGCAATCAAAGGCTTATTTTTCAGAATTGACAGTGTTCTCGCTGTTTCTGTGCCGACAATCAAGCTGCCGACAAGTCCCGGGCCTTGGGTTACGGCGATTGCATCGATTTCTTTCCAATTAATTTTGGCTTTGGAAAGGGATTCTTTAACAACTGGAATTATCGATTGAACATGAGCACGAGCGGCAACTTCCGGTACAACGCCGCCGTATTTGGCATGGATATCTATCTGCGAGGCAACCACGTTCGACAAAACTTCGCGACCGTCTTTGACGATTGCTGCGGCCGTTTCATCACAGCTAGACTCAATAGCTAAAATATTCATAACTTGCTCATTATAACGTATCTTCATAATAAAAGCATCATAAAAGCCTTGACAGATAGCTACTTTTGTGGTATTTTAAGACATCATTGCATAAGCAGTGATAATTATTCTAGCTTGGAATAGCTAGTGTAGAGAAGGATTTCCCTTTTGAAATAAGAAGCCAAACTATAAAGGAGGATGACATGTCTACAGCCCTATTATATCTTGTGCTTGTTCCATCGCTGATTGGCATTCTGCATTTTGGCACAAAAAATTTGATGGAGGAGGGGAAGATCAAGGTCGAAAAGGGGCATGATGTTCGGCTTTATTCCGAAGGAGATTTCCAGGGGCTGAAACGTCTTCGTAAAAAATCACGGAATATTCGCCTTCTCTATATGTCGGTGAGTGTTTTCGGGACAATTCTAATCTATCTTTTAGATAAGGATAGTACAGAAAACAAGGTTGTTAGTATTTTTATTCTCCTTCAGTGTCTGATGGTCTCCTTCATTCATTTGCATGCAAGAAAGGTATCCTCAATGCTGGAAGAGCAGAGAAAAAGTAAAGTCGCGGCTTAAAGTCGCGGCTTTTCCTATGCCAACTTTAGATTAGGCTCGGGCGCTTTTTCTTTTCTCTGTATTTTTCCCTTAAAACGTGCTTAAATGTGGATATGGAAATGCTAAAGTTGCTTTCACTTAAATCAAATAATGTGTTTCAGTCCGATGGATGGGCTGATTTTCAGGCGGGGCTCAAGCGTAAATCATGGGTTGTAAAAGGGGACAATGTTCAGGGATTAGTTTTGAAGTACCCTTTGTACAAGGATAAGTATTATTTTTATTCTCCGCGCGGACCCGTGATGACAAAAAACGCGAAATTGCAGGATTTGAAACTATTTCTTCGTAAAGTTGAAGCACTCGCTAAGGAAGAAAATGCCGTTTTCTATCGCATTGAGCCATATATATTAGACCAAGCCGATATTTATAAGTTCGGATTCAGAAAAATGGCAAAACACGCACCATTATCCGCACAATTTTCACCGGAAAATACGCTTGTGTTAGATATTTCCAGACCCGAAGCTAAGATATTAGCCGAAATGAAGCCAAAATGGAGATACAATATAAATTTGGCAAACAGGAAGGGTATTAAGGTCAGAGAAGGCAAAAAGGCCGAAGATATCAAGATTTTTTATGAACTGACCAAGGAAATGGAAAAACGAGGTGGATATCAGGGTCATGAGTTTAGTTACTACAAAGAAATGTATAATGCACTAGCAAAAAGGGACGTTTTAAAGCTTTTTATCGCTGATTACGAAGGAAAACCATTGGCAGCGATACTCGTTTCTTACTTTGGCCAGGTGGCGACTTATCTTCATGGTGCTTCCTCGAACGAGAAAAGGGAGCTCATGCCAACATATGCGCTTCAGTGGACCGCAATCCAGGAGGCAAAAAAAAGACATTGTCATGCTTATGATTTTTGGGGAGTAGCGCCAAAAGGAGCAGAAAATCATTCTTGGGCCGGAATTTCCAGGTTCAAACGCGGTTTTGCCGGCGAGGAAATTAGCTTTGGTGGTGCTTATGATTTGGCATTTGATAAAAAATACTATAATCTGCTTAAAACAGCAAATAAATTCAGAAAATTAATCAAAAAATAATGGATAAAATCCTTAAGTTAATAAAAAAGGTCATTCCGAAGCCTATTTTTCGCTTTATTCAGCCGTACTATCACTTTTTCATGGCGTTTACGGGCAATATTGTTTATCGATTCCCCGGCTATAAAATGACGGTAATCGGGGTGACCGGGACGAACGGCAAAAGCACCACAGCTGACATTTTGTGCGGGGTTTTGAAGGCCAGTGGTGAGAAAGTGGGCATGATTTCAACTGTTTCGATAGAGATTGCGGGCAGAAGAATTGATAATGTGACGGACAGAACCACGCTTGGCAGATGGAAAACACACAAGCTGCTAAGACAAATGGCAAATGCAGGATGCAAATATGCAGTTGTTGAAGTGGCCAGCGAGGGAATAGCTTGGTACAGAATCTGGGGGATACCTTTTGACGCGGCTATTTTTACGAATCTCACACCGGAGCATCTGAACTACCACAAGACGATGGAAAACTATAAAAATACGAAGGGAAAGCTCTTCAAAAAGCTAAAAAGTTCATACAATTGGAAAAAAACCAAGAGAGTTAGTGTTGTAAATGCAGATGACACAGATGCGAACTATTTCTTCGGTTTCAAAGCTGATGAGAAATATGCATATGAGATTCCCTCCCGGACAGCTCGAGCGAAACGAAAAGGATGCGAGTGTTCTCATGTTGTTAAGGCGATGAATATCGTACTAAGTTCAGATGGAACGGATTATGATATTTCAACCGAAAATCATAATTACCATGTCAGAACGGGAGCGCTTGGAAAGTTCAATGTCTATAATGAACTGGCGGCGTTTTGTGTTGGTTGGGGTTATGGTATTGACCCGGAAAAAATGGTGAAGGTGCTTGCAGAATTCAAAGGAACGAAGGGGAGAGCGGAAAAAATTGAAAAAGGCCAGAACTTTGACCTGATTATTGATTATGCGGTAACGCCGGATGCTCAGGAAGCTTTGTATTCGAGCCTGAAAAAAATTTCGAAAGGAAAACTCATCAGTGTTTTTGGAGCGACGGGTGATAGGGACCGGGCCAAGAGGCCGGAAATGGGGAAAGTTGCGGCCGAACTTACTGATGTGGTGATAATTACTGACGACGAGACTTATACTGAGGATTCGAAAAAAATTATTGAAGAGGTTTATGCCGGAGTGCCTGAAAGCCTGAAATCACAAGTAAAAAAGATTCCTGACCGTTTGGATGCTATCAAAGAGGCGATGAGTCTGGCGAAGAAAGGGGACACGGTTGTCGTGACCGGAATCGGACATCAGAAATCAAGAAATATGGGTGGTAAAAAGATTACCTGGGACGAGCGGCAAATACTTGCAGGTTTATTAAAAGAAAGAAAGAGTGCTAAAAAATGATTAATGAAGGAATTTTCCGAGCATATGATATTCGCGGGATTTACCCGTCAGAAATTAATGAAGAGACAGTGTATTTGACGGCGAAAGCTTATGCCGAGTGGCTAAAACCAAAGAAAGTGGCGCTTGGTCGCGATGTTCGAACTTCCGGTGAATCTCTATTTAACGAGGCGAAAAGAGGATTAACTGAAATGGGTGTGGATGTTGTTGATATTGGCGTGATTACTTCAGATATGCTTTACTTTGCTGTTGCTAAATATAGTTTGGATGGAGGTATCAGCGTCACAGCTTCACATAACGAAGCTCAGTATAATGGGCTCAAAGTTGTGGGGAAGAATGTGAGGCCAATCTCTATCGACAGTGGACTCAAACAAATTGAGGAAATTGCAAAAGCCGGAGAGTTTGTTGATTCTGAAAAACCAGGAAGAGTCGAACAGAAGCAGATATTGGAAGCATATGCAAAAAAAATTCTCTCATTTGTTGATCCATCGAAAATTAAACCCATGAAGGTTGTAGTAAATCCAAACTTTGGTGCGGCAGGAAAGGTAGTTGATGCACTGGCTGGAAACCTGAAGCTAGAACTTGTAAAGCTAAACTTTGAAGAAGACGGGACCTTTCCTAAGGGGAAGCCGGATCCCTCTATGCCAAAAGATAGGAAAGAAACTTTACAACTTATAAAAAGTTCCGGAGCTGATCTAGGCGTAATCTGGGACGGTGACGCAGACAGATGTATTTTTATGGACGAAAAAGGAGTTTTTGTTGAAGGTTGCTACACAGCATCCATACTCGCTCAAGAAATTTTACGCAAACATCCCGGGGCAAAAATGGTTTGCAATGCCAGTGTCACTTTGGCGTTCACGGAAACGGTTAAAGCGGCTGGTGGGATACCAATTACAAATAAGGTTGGACACACTTTTATCACAGAGAGAATGATTAAAGAAGGTGCCGCTTTTGGCTCCGAAGTCTCCGGGCATTACTCCTTTAAAGGCTACTGGTCTTGTGATAACGGTATGATCCCGTTTGTTATGATGCTTCAGATTCTCAGTATTTCCGGCAAAAAACTCTCAGAACTTGTGGCACCGATAAGAGAAAAGTATCCGGTTTCCGGCGATATCAACTTTGAAGTGGTTAAAGCTCAGGAAATTTTACATAAACTTGAAGAAAATTTTCGAGATGGGAAAATTAGCCACATTGATGGTCTTTCAGTCGAATATCCGGCTTGGAGATTTAACATTCGCGCTTCAAACACGGAACCTTTAGTCAGGCTTAATGTCGAGGCGAAAACAAAAGAAATTGTTGATGAGAAGGTCAAAGAACTAAAAAATATTATTGAAGCTTAAAGACCTCTAAAATCATTGGCAAATCATAAAGGTTATGATAAACTTTATTTTCGTACCTTAAAATTTCTCGTTAATTATTGGTACGGTTAGTGAATTATAAAACAATACAACAATTTAAGACTTTTAAAAAGTCTTGACAAAGTGTTTTCCATGATATATAATATGTTTCATTGCTTAAGCATTTAGAAATAAGTGTCTTAAGGGAAATATAAAAAACACGGAGGGATTTATTTTTTTCCAATGTGTTTTTTTGTTTGAAAACTTAATAATTAAAAAAACAAAAACAAAAGCTTAAAAGGGAGGATGTATGGCAAGCCATTATGCTATTCCAAAAAGCCTCTTTTCAGATGAGGAGAGGGATGCGCTAGGGGATAAGATCAGAAGTTATGATATGTCTGTACCCCTGGAAGCA
>JAKANV010000095.1 GCA_021823605.1 bacterium
ACCTTATGAAAATCGCTTTGGTAAAGAAAAAATCCCAGAGCTCACAAGCCTTCTTTCAGACGAAAACCAAAGAAAAATACTTGTAAGCCCAGAGTTTCAAGCATATATTGGAGAACTTAGAAACAGGGGTTTGCAGCTAGAACCGAAGGATTTTTTCCAGCAATCAACAGAATATTTTTACGATTATCGCAGTGGAGATTACAAAACTAAAGCAACAAACACTTTACTTAATCTATATAAGTCGCAAGACGTAATAGGCGTTCTCGATCCAGAAATGGACACAAAGATTATAAAAGGGCTCAGAGACTCAGATAGCCCAGACTATAGTGAATCAATACAAGCCTTAAGTCGTCTTAAAGAATTCTCTCAATATTCCGAAACAATCAAAATGCTCAAAAGTTACGACATTCCCTTAGACTCTGCCAATTTCGAAAACACAAGCTGGATTGCTGAAATTCAACAGATGTCATTATTACAAACCGATGTTCTTGACCAGGTACCTGAAGAAAGTAAAAGAGCATGGATCCAAGATTGCATTAAACTTCCCCTAGAAATGCGAACGCAGCTATTTTTTTCTCTTTCTTCAGGACAAAATGGGGATTTGTCAATAACTATTGATGCAAAAACCATAGATCGTGTTAACAAACTTTCAAAGATTGCTTCAAATGAATTCTTTACTAAAGAACATGATCAATCGGATAAACGTATCCAGGAACTGCAGCGATTTTTAGGTTCATACAAGGGAGATACAGATTCTCTTTTTACCAACGGCCGCCCGAATGGCGAATGCGCCAAACTTTTAATTGCAAAACAAAGATTTGATGCACTGGCAGTTGCATTAAATGAAGAGGCCTTAACTTCTTTTTCTGGCAATGAACGAATCACCCTAAAAACCTGGAAAAACCTTCCTCCACAACTTCAGGGAATTTTGTCATCCGAGTTAGGATTTCCCAATTTGAATCCTGACATCATGGCAAGATACAAAATAGCAGCCGAAATTATGCAATCTGCAGGAATCAATGACATGGACGTTCGGCTAATAAGCATGTTTCAATACAGTCAAAATTACAAAGATTTCATAAAAGACGGCAAACCAACCATCAAATTTACAGACGCAGTTATTAGGCTTAACAATCCTAAAAGCTTTGAAACATTTTTAACGGAAGATGCGCTGTCCCAATATAGCGAAAGTGAAAGGAAAATACTTGACCTTTGGCAGAAGTTTCCAGAAGACATAAGAGAGCAGGAAATTATAAATAGTCCCAGCTTTCCCCACGTTGGACCAGACACCTTAGAAAGATATAGAACCCAAAACGAAATAATAGAGCGGATCAGAAGTTCACCTTCTGCCGAAATAAGAAGGCTTGAGACCGAACTTATAGGACAGCTTTGGAGACTCGAAAATCCCCAGGCAGCGCTGGACGAAATAATTGGGATATTTGAAAAAAACAACCTACCTCTTGTCGGTAAAACGTATAGGGTTTTTGAAACAATCTACGATAACCCAAACACTCCCGGCGGTACAATCCTGGAGCAAAACCTGACAAAAAATGAAAAATTGAGCCCCGAACTGCGCAAAGCAACACCACGCCAGCGTCGTGAAATCATCTATAAAGATCTTCTTTCTATTAATGTAGACTCCGCGAATCCACAGCTTCGCGACTATCTGGAAGTAATAAGGGACGGCTCTGGTGTTGTTTCAAAACTGGAAACACAAGGTAGTGCTTCTCTTACACAACAGGAGCAGCAGCTTTTAGAGCACTTCTTTGACAAAATGGATATGCTTTATAACTCATCACTTTTTGGCCGAACTATAGAAAACAGGAGGAGGGCAAGGCATATAGATTCAACACCCATTACCAAAGGCATGGACTTTGAGAAAAGACTACAAGCCTTAAGGGCAAACTTCAGGGTCAAAGGCGATCAACAGCTCACCGAGCGTGTTTCTGAAATGTTTTTAAGCCCTTTAGGTTTCAAAAACATTGAAGAAGCTTTGGAAAAAATGGATCGCGCAAAAGCGGACGCAGATAGAAGAAATAGGGAATTTGCAAGAAGCGGTAAAATCACCTTAAAAGCAGGAGACCGGTTCAAGGGAGTAAAATCTCAAGACTTTGGAAAGATAGTAGAACGCGGTGCAGTTGCCAGGGAATTTTTAGGCGCAGCAGCTGGCTCAGACAACACGCCCTATGACACGGACACAGGAGTAATACTTCAAGAAGATCTAGCCAGTGGTGTAGAAAGCGCAGTTGCATCGTCTCCGGCACAAGCTTACGGGGACATTATCTTAGTTGTTCGAGATAGGGGACAATTCGAAGAGGGTACTGGCCAATATGAATCTTTCCCATCCGGAGTAGTTGATGAAAGACACTACGGAATAAGAACCGGTTTTGCATCTAGCGAAATCGATGCAGTCATGGCCACAGAGACATTATCACAAGACGCACAAAGGTTGGACAATCTTTACATGGCAATAGCACAGCACGGCCAGTATATTCCGGTTACCTCCAGAGATGGCACCGTCATTTTTACGCCTCAAATGTATGACCAATAT
>JAKANV010000017.1 GCA_021823605.1 bacterium
CGATCTACTATAGATGGCACCATGCTGTGATGTCACCTTCGCCGTGGTATATGCTGTAACATCCTCAACTATCCGTCCCGCTTCGACAACAGCAACTTTAAATCCAGCTTCAATTAGCGAATGAGCCGTCATGAGGCCAGCGATACCACCACCAATGACAGCAACATCAACGTTTACCCTGCCGCTGAACTCACCAAAATGCGTTTTTGAAGTAGTATCCAGCCAAACAGAAGTCGGTTTGCCGGGAAACCCATTTTTTTCTTTTAGACTACCTTTGTCCATGAGCATTATCTTAGCACCCTGAAAAATGCTATTCTATAGCTTTTTTTATAAAAAAATTAAATAGCATTCGTGGACAAAATGAAACATTTATGTTATTATTAATCTGATTTGTATTTATGGGTTAGTGGCTTTAGACTCTATTTTCTACAAAATTCAAGGTAACGAAGGGAGGGAGAAATGACCACTGCTGCACCCAAAAATGAATGCACCACTTTTGATAACGTAGAACCAACCCTCGTCGCCATCAGAAACGGGAAACCCGCAAGCTTGAGTCCGTGCCAGGTCGATTGGGTTTTCGACCAGTTGCCCGAAGACACATTCGGGTCAAAGGATAATCTGACCGATGTCAGCCCCGAGCAAGCAAGGCAGCTTCTAACTAAGCTCAAGCAGAAGTTCAACATCGGACCTGAGCTTGATATCTACGGCTAGACGCTTACGATGCTTCTCAAAAACTGAGGGAGGTTACTATGAATAGCGATGGTTGGTGGTTTATCACTGTATATCTGATGCTGCCGTCGGTGATTCTTGAACCGCTCTATCAAGTGTTCGAGAACTTCGTCTACCAGCCGCCTCTCTGGCTAAGCATGCTCGTAGTCATGGCGATTCCCGTCCTTTCATTTCCACTAATGGTCTGCATTATGTGGGCTATAGAGTGGTCAGCAATGTTCATCATGGACGGCAGTTACTACCTACGACAGGCCAGTAAGATGGTACGAAAGACGGCCCGGTCCTAGGAGTTTAAACCGACTCCACATCTAAAGAAGCAAAAAGCCCCAGCGGGTACTTCAAACCGCTGGGGGTTTCTTTTATCCACTAAGGGACCGTTATCAGATCCCCAACCTTTAGCCCAATTTCCTTTGCTATCCCGGCATTTAGTTCTAACACATATTTTGAATTTTTATCCGTACCATATGACTCACAATTTACGGTTTTACAGGGTTGGGTGTTCTCATTTATATAAATAACTTTCTTATCCTTGTCTAGCCATATAATATCGAGTGGAATAAGAGTGTTTTTCATCCAAAAAGGATATTCCCCCTCTTTATCAAACACAAAAAGCATTCCGGCATCTTTCGGCAAACTTTGTCTGTACATTAGCCCCTCCGTTCTCGACTTTTGCGTGTTTGCAATCTCTACAGTAAAGCAGCTCGTCCCTTTACATACATGGCTCTTACTCGAGCTCAGAAAAACAAAAAACCCCACCCCCGTAATAAGGACCAGGCCCGAAAATATATATACTATTTTATATTTAGACAATAAAAAACCTTTGGTAATTAGCGGACTTTAAAGCCTATTTTTCTTTCTGATATCTCGGAGCGTAAGTTTGACCCGGAAGAAGCAAACAAAACTCGGTCCCTTCCTCTTCCTCAACGACGTTGAAAAATGGACAGTCCAGGCAGCTAATCTCCTTTTGTGCGAATGTCCCCTGTATCTCACCTCCACAGAAAGTTCCAGTCACAGCCCAGCAAACTCTGCCTCGACAGTCCCCGCCATTTACACCGTCACCTTCTCCGGGCTGAGCAGCAGGACATACTCCTAGATGCTTGACCTCATTCCCTCCAGGTTCGCGCCCACACTTCTTAAATTCCCAGCAATTTTCTTTCTTCATGTTGTTACCAATGCTTAACTTATATAATTAATAATACTCTACAATATTATCTCTAAGTATTGCAAGCATAAACACAAAAAGTTTTCTTGTTCTAATTTAATTTTGATTTTTTAGCTGCTTTTCCCGAGAAGAACATCGAGTTTCAGCTGTTTTCCATCACGTAAAATTGTGAGTGTGACTTTATCGCCAGGATTATATTTCTGAAGCAAATCTGTAATGTTATGATTTTGGTCAATTTCATCATTGCCCATCTTCAGTATAATATCACCTTCTTTTACACCTGCATTAGCTGCTGCAGAACCGGGAACTACCGCCAAATCGTTCCCACCGTAAACTAAAGCACCCTTATCCGACTTTAAGTCATTGCTTGCTGCTAAATCCTTAGTAATGGGGATATATCGTACGCCCAACACCGGCCTGACTATTTTTCCGGTCGTTTCTACTGAAGTTATTTGTTTCTTTATCATGTTTATTGGGATTGCAAATCCGATGAGCTGTCCCTGCTGATCTATAGCAGTATTTATGCCAATTACCTGCCCACCAATATTTGTAAGCGGACCGCCAGAATTCCCGGGATTAATAGCTGCATCTGTTTGGATAACATTATCAAGCGATTCCTGAGAGCTCCCGGAAGAGTTGCCCGCAGCAATTTCTCTGCCAATTCCACTCACCACACCTGTGGTAACTGTGTTTTGGTACTGTCCTAGTGCATTTCCGATAGCAACAACAGTTTGCCCTACCTGAAGGTTGTCTGAGTTTCCAAGTTCTACAACCGGTAGATTTTTTGCATCAATTTTTATAAAAGCCAGATCGTTTAACGGATCTTGAGCCTTTATCTGCGCTTTATACTTTTTTCCATCACTGGTAAAAACTGTGTAGCTAGCATTTTGGTCTGAAACGACATGTTTGTTTGTTACGATAAGTCCATTTGGATTCACAATAAAGCCAGTGCCCGCACTTTGGGTCTTCTGAACATTTCCGAAAAGCCCCTGGATTGAGCCCTCACTAGTAATACTCACAACCGCCGGGCTAACTTTTTTAACAACATCTATGACTCCAGACTGCTCGGTAACCTGATAGGTTTTATTCCCACTTGTGCCTAAATTATCGAGTGATAAGTTACCATTCATAAGGTTAGCTCCGAATATTCCGCCCAACACACCCATTGCAAAAGAGGCTATAATCAAAAAAACAGCTCGTCTTTTCCATATACTATGCTCTTTCATTCCGTTACTATTTATTTGTTTTGTTTCCTCGGGTTTTTTATCCATTTATATCCCCCTAACCACCAAACCAGCGAATTGTCACAAATAGTGTTGCCATAATTATCGCCGAAATCCCTATATATTCCATGAGTACTCTCGAAGTAAGCCTATTCTCCACTTTATGTATCATCAGACCGTATAACATATAATAAATGATAACCAGGAAGAGAGGCAATGTGACAATTGACATATTTGTCGTGCTTTCCACCTTATAAATACTCGGATATCTTTCCAGATAAAAACCGGCGATAAGAGAGGTTTCTGACAAAATCAAGGCTAGAATCACAGAATATGCTTTAACCCATTTTTTTGCAACCTTGTTTTTTATGAAATTATAGTAGGAAATAAAATATATGGCAGCAAAAAGAGCAGCATTTGCTAAAACCACAATAATATCCCCGGTTTCCTTCTGCAGGGCAATTGTGATATTTGTCAAAAGATTGCTGCCAAGAAACACTGTGAAAAGAATAGAGAGATTTAAGGCATTTTTCTGAATTTGATTTACAGGTCCTTTTTTAAACATTCCGACTAAATATCTTAGCCCCAAATAATATCCCAGAAATATAATGGCTAAAACAAGGCGATTTGAAAAAACCATAACATTGGCGTTGAACATGGCAGTCATGGCAACCACCAAAAAAACGTCATACTTTTTGTCGCTTTCGAGAAATTTCTTTATATCGATTCGAAGAGACATAATGCAGTAGAAAAAAACCGTAACAGAAGACAAAACAAAAATCAGCCAAAAAAAGCCTTTGTTTTCAAGAATCAAAGAAAGCAGGAGGCTTTCAACGTAGAGAAAGGCAAGTATTAGATCTGATTTATTTTTTTTGAAGACGTCCATTAGTCTTTATTTAGCTGGTCTTTTCCTATAACAACTGTTATGTCATATCCTGCACCACTATCATCAGATTTCTGAACCGCTTTCGTGCAGTATTTCTGTTCTAAGAATTCAATAGTCTTAGACTTAGAGCCATTTGAATGGTCATAGATAACCGTTGAAGAGTTAACATCATCTGAGTTTGAAACATCTAGAATTTTCATACCAAATCCAGAGATGCTATCTGCTGCTTTCTTCGCCTGACCCGAAGCTCCGGTAGCATTTAATACCTGCACTTTTGCCGCCTCATTTTGTAGTGGCCCAAGAGTAAAGATATTTTTGGCTATATTTTGAATCTCGTCGAAATTACCGGACTTTGGAATAAGTACATATGCACCGTAGTTTGCTGACTCGAGCGGTCCATCAGGACCATTGTCTAAAACTCTATTAACAATCTTATTTTTATCCACTTTTTGGAACATAGTCGCTAAACGTTGCGCTTCCCATATCTGCATATCTGTTTTTATATGATCACCAAGAACACCTAAGATTTCAGACATTTTTGCAGGATTCAAAAGCGTATTTGCACTGAAAACTTTTTCTTTTACTTGAACCAGGATCTGCTGCTGCCTCTTTGCCCTATCGAAGTCAGAGGTTGTTTCCCTACTCCTTGCATATTTGAGAGCAGCTTTACCATCCATATGATGCATTCCTGCTTTAATAGAGTAAGTGCCATTATCAGGATAGTAGGGGTCATACAAGTCTTTCTCAACATTGATATCTACCCCGCCAACAGTATCGATAATTTTTTCAAATCCTGAAAAATCAACCCTAACAGTATAATGAATCGGAATATCTAATGTTTTACTAATTGTATCTTTCGAAAGCGCCATGCCACCGCCAGAGTAGTGTTTCTGTTCACCAAGGGCATTTGCAGCATTTATTTTATCTTTACCATAACCGTCAATCGGCACATACAAATCTCTCGGAACCGACAACAGAGCAACTTCATTTGTCGCTGGTTTTATACTGGCTACCATTATAGTATCCGTTAATGTCCCCCCAGGGTGATTGTCTCCACCTATACCAAGGAGCAAAACATTAACACGACCGTCAGCCTCACCCTTTAGTTGTCCCTGGCCAAAAAGTCCAAGGAGTCCGGGAGCGGCCCCGCCTTCAAACATTTTCTTTGCAATCATGTAGGCTTTGTAGCCGAAGAAAGTGCCGACGGCTAAAAAGATAACTAAAAGTGTCAGAATTATTCTCTTTTTCCAGCTCTTCTTTTTCTTTTTCTTGAACTTTACTGGAGTTTTCCCATTGTCAGATACTTTTTGCACGTTGTTACTATCGTCTCCTTCAATATCGCTTAATATGTCATCGATTGATTTTTTACTCATTTCACAAAGATTTTATGGTTATGTCCAACACAAGAAAAATTATACAAAAAAATACATTGCCCGCCAAGGGTTTTATTGCTAAACTGTTCATTAGTTTATGGAAAATAACGGAAAAAAATTCATGGAAAAAGAAAAAACACAAAAACCGGAAAGTAAAAAAGATGACAATAGGTTGATGATATCTGAAATGGCTAAAACAATAATCGCTATTATCCTTTTCATAACAGTAATAAAGTTTTTTGTCTTGGACCCATTCCTGGTTAAGGGTTCTTCAATGGAGCCAAACTTCCAGGATAATAACTACATCCTCGTAGAAAGCCTATCTTATATATTCGGGGCACCTCAAAGAGGCGATGTGGTGGTTTTCCAGCATCCGGAAAACCAGTGCAATACTTACATCGAAAAGCATAAGATTAAAAATGTTTTAGATAGAATTTATTTTGTTAGTGGCCTACCGCCGGCAAATCCTTGTACTAATTTCATCAAAAGAGTTATTGGATTACCCGAAGAAACAGTGATAATCAAAGATGGAACTGTGACGATTAAAAATAAAGAACATCCAAATGGGTTTAAGCTAAATGAGTCCTATATTCCTACTTCTGCAAATTTCAAACTACTTGGAAACGAAACTAAAACACTAGGGAAAAATGAGTTCTTTACACTCGGAGATAACCGCCAACCAAATGCCAGTCTGGACTCTAGAGAATGGGGTGCACTACCCAAAAATCACATTATCGGAAAAGCTTGGGTACGAGTACTACCTTTTAATGAACTCGGCCTTCTCCCCCAACCGAAATACTAATATATTACGTCGGACAGTTTATAACGTAGAACCAGACTATGCGACTTCTTTAGTCATAATTTTCCCGATCCTGAACTTTATTAGTACAAAGGCTATTGAGTCATAACAGAAAATGTATAGAGGAAAGGCAAGATAGGCAAAAGAGAAAGCCTTCAAAGTCAAAATTCCAATAAAGACATTCGAAGCTCCTGTTATAAACTCATGCCAATTTTCTGTTTCGGGAAATTTGTAGGATTTAACCAAGGTCGGTATTCCTGCAGCCAGGTCTGCAAAAATACTAAAAAGTATGGCCAAATTTGGATTTTTTGTTAGATACCAAAGGATTAATCCTATGACCGACAGCAACCCACAAAATGCATCAAACTTAGTCAGCTTCCAATAAGCCTCTCTATTTACGAAAGATGAAATAAAAATCAAAAGAGGCACAAAACCGACCATAAAAGTAGCAAGGGAAGGCAAACCTACGCCTTGTTTTATTTCTGCAGCAAAGGCAATCATAACTGCTAGTGTCCAAAACCCCCAACTAACTCGATTTGGCTTCACCTTTCCCTTTAGGGTTTCCCAAATATAACTACCTCCTCCTATGAGGTAAATTATTGCCCCCAAAAAGACGAAATTCTCGTTAATCATATAACTACTTAAAAAATCCCAAGATCTTATCAAGCTCTTCTTGTGAGGTATAGTCGATAACTACTTGTCCGCCTTTTTTCTTGTTTCTGATTTGCACTTTAGAACCAATTTTTTCTCTGAGCTCTTTTTCAATTTGAGCGACATTTGGATCTGCTTCTTTCTTTTCTGTCTTAATCTTTTGCCCGGACAGTATTTCATTAACCTTTCTCTCAGTTTCTCTCACCGAAAGTTTGCGGGCAATTATGAGCCCTAGAAGAAGTAATATTTGTTCTACGTTATCAAGCCCGAGAAGTGTTCGGCCGTGCCCTTCAGATATTTGACCCATATTGATGGCTCTTTTCACCTCAACAGGTAAAGTAAGTAAACGTACCTTGTTTGCAACCAAACTTCTGGACTTGCCCACTTTTTTGGCAACATCTTCCTGAGTCAGTGAAAAATCCTGCATGAGTTTCTGATATGCCAATGCTTCTTCTATGACATTAAGGTTGTCTCTCTGAACGTTTTCGACAAGTGCCAGCTCTAACTTTTTTAGTTCTTTCGCATCACGTATAATTACCGGTACTTCTGGTAAGTTAATCACTTTTGCGGCACGCAAACGCCTCTCACCAGCGATTAACTCATAACCATTCTCGGCTGGAACAACTATTAATGGTTGGATGATGCCATGTTCTTCTATTGACCTCGCCAAATCAGCCAAAGATTCATCGTTAAATGTCTGCCTCGGCTGTTGAGAATTTGGTTTTATCGTATGAGTAGGTACATTCGTCAGTTTTTCCTTCGAGTCAGTGGGTGTAGACGTTGAGGACAGGTCATCTGTAGGAATTAATGCGTCTAACCCCCTGCCCAGACCTCGGCTAGTTTGATTTTTGTTTACCGACATTTTATGTGTACCTCCTTAGCTAAACTTTTATATGCATTTGCCCCTTTTCCCATCTTGTCGTAACCGAATATGCTTTTCCCGAAACTTGGTGCTTCGGCCAAACGGATATTTCTCGGAACTATCGTTTCAAAGACTTTTCCTGGGAAATGTTTTTTGACCTCATTTTCCACCTGCCGCGAAAGTATCGTCCTTTTATCATACATTGTGATAAGGACACCGAGCAAATCTATTTTTGGGTTTAAATTCGTTTTAATCCTCTGAACCGTATGCAGAAGCTGTCCCAGCCCTTCAAGAGCAAAATACTCCGCCTGTACGGGGATGAGTATCTTATCTGACGCGGTTAATCCGTTAACGGTCAAAAGTCCCAGTGAAGGCGGTGAATCAAGGAAAATGTAGTCATAATCGTCCGAAATCTTTGCCAAAGCATTTTTCAGCTTATGTTCACGGGCAAGGTGAGATACAAGTTCTACCTCTGCCGCCGCCAAAACTACTTGGGAAGGTAAGATATCCAGATTTTCATACTTTGTTTTATAAATAGCTTCACGAGGATGAGTTTCATTTACCAAAACATCATAAAGAGACTTCTGGACCTTCCTTCTGTCTACCCCAATTCCGCTCGTGGAGTTTCCCTGCGGATCAAGGTCGATTAAAAGCACCTTCGAACCTTCATTCGCGAGAAATGCCGAAAGATTCATCGTTGCCGTAGTCTTGCCAACTCCGCCTTTTTGATTGGTAACGGTTATTATCTGCCCCATAGTAATTCTCATGATAGCAGAAAAAGAATATTCTTGAAACTTGATTTTTAAATAGTTATGGGCGCCCCGATGACCAGCGGGGCGCCCTTATTTTGCTAGATCAAGGCTAGCGCCGAGTTAGAGTAACTCGGATCATCAGTCACATCCCTGACCACCTGTATAAAAGGAGGTAGCTCGATGGCGGCTGCTTCCTCTGTTAGCTCTATCTCGAGCAGTGTCTTGCCGGAGTGTTTCGCTGGCCTCTCTATGACATCCAGCTCAAAGTACTGACCTTTCCAAGAAAAGCAGATCCTGTCTTTTTTGACAGGCGCCCTTCTGGGATCGGCGTAAAGCAGTTCCCCACAGTACTCCTTGCCATCGATTGGCCACTCTGTCTCGAAGCGTTTCCCCGATACTCCCGTCGACACTTTCTTTGTCTTGTAGTAACAGAAGGAGCCGTCCTGGCCGCGTTTCCTGACACGAATTTCCTCGCCGTCGCCTTCACTCATCAGATACACCTGTTCGATATTTATTACCTGATGGTGAGGAAGCTTACTTCTATCGAACGATGCGACGAGGTACTTGCGCTCATGCTCGATTGGCACCGGCACCCCGAGAACTCGGCAGATTGACCGATACGCCTTTTTTATCTTTCCTTCAAAGTCCGTCGCGTTGTCAATGGACTGAAGATGTGGAGCACCAACCCAGGCATCATGTGTCCTTCTGTCCATTTCAATAGCTTCTTCCCTGGTCTCCCTTCTTGCCTTGTTGTTGCCGCAAGTGTAGAACTCTTCGGCCCCGATGGCCGCTGTTACCAAATGGATAACACCTTCATACCTCTTGTCGCGAATCTGGGCGACCTTCAGATTCAAGTCGTCGAGGATCGCACCGAACTGATCACCTGAAAGATATGCCTTTACATCCATCGCGCCTCTGTCACAAAGCACGACTGACTTCTTCTCCGGATGTGCAGTCACATAGTCCTGGGCCAAACCAACGAAGTGATCCTCCACAGCAAGCTGGATAGAGAGAAGCCTCTCCTCAAAGCTCACCAGCTCTCTCTCACTTGCAGAAAACGGATCGAAACCGCCAAGGATAGAAAGCGTCGCAAGCTCTGGACAAACAAACGTTTTAAACCCGTGGTCACTGAGCTTTTCGTCGCAAAAACTCATCCCGGTGGTTTTACCAGCACACGGACCACCAGTAAACACTATTTTGGGAACATGAATGCCGTTTGGCATAATATTTCTCCTTGTCTGTCGAAGGTACATTTTTACATATAAAAAGCCAAGAAGATTCCCTCCGGCTTTCTGACTCTATTATAGCATCAAAAAAACTCCCTGAGGAGTTTTTTTATAGAGAAATTTTTTCGATTTTGACTTTCGTCAGTTTTTGTCTGTGACCCGTCTTTTTCCTGGAGTTCTTTCTTTTTTTATATTTAAAGACGACTACTTTATCCGCTTTTTCCTGAGAAACAACACTTGCTTTCACCTTAGCATGCTCGACTTTTGGCTTACCGACTTCTATCTTTTCGCCGTCAACAACTAGTAGTACTTCTTCGAAATCGATTGCTTTTCCATCTTCAATCTCTAATTTTTCAATTTCAAAAACATCACCTTCGGAAACTTTGTATTGCTTCCCGCCGGTTTTAATTACTGCAAATTTATTGTCTTTTTCTTTAGCCATAATAATCAAATATTTTTAAGCACTTATAGATTTTACTAAAAAATCAGCTTTCCGTCAATTCAAAAATCTTTTATACGCCCTGGAAACACCCTCTGTATTGGCCATAAACTCCCAAAACTCAGGCCAAGATTTATTTACAGATCTAGGATATTTTACGCGAACATCCTTATTCTCAACCTTAGCCTTCATCACAATTGCCTGTATGACTCTATGATCCTTTGACGTAATGTCTTTCCCATCTTTATCTTCATCAAGTGCTTTTTCCATCTCTACAATTCTGTTACTTTCATGTCCCTTTAAGCTGGGCCAAAGTTTTTCTCCCTTTTCTGCTGTGATAAAATCAAATGCCCTGGCGAAACAATAATCTTCAGAATGTTTG
>JAKANV010000018.1 GCA_021823605.1 bacterium
TTAAACGAGGCGAGAAAGCCCGCGGTTCGCTGGTGAAAGTCGACAGCGTCGGTTGAACGAACCAGTAGGCGCAGGGATGTTTCGAAAAGAGGCTGATCAATCTTGTTCCTCATTTCTGCCTGTAGCTCTTGCTCGTAAGGGTTTTGGATGTCTTCTTTCTTGTTATTGCTTGGCTGCTTGGCTAAATACGGCACTCTGTCGCCCTTAGTGTCCCAAAAGGCGATAATCATACTAAAAACGAACTTTATTACTGCTTCCATTGCTTTTAAAGCAAGCTTCAGTATCATTAGTGGCGAGGAAGAGAATGCTTTTCGAAAAGAGGTTTGAAACAGCTCATCTGCCAAGGGCTGGTTTAGGTAGATTTGCTTTCTTAGCTTTCCGATATGGTTTAGTTCTTGCGAGTGTACTGAGCTGTTAAGCGGGGTTACGACTGCCTGAAAGATCATCTGCTCACCGACCTTAAGCTTTGTCATATTTCCCGTTAAGTACGAGATAGGGTCATACTCAGAGAGATTCTTGTGCCGTCCTAGAGGAAAAGCAAAATCATTTGAAAGCCTGAACTCGCTGACACCTAGTTTTCTGTTCTCACTTTTATCATTTAAATCATTAGGCAGATAATCCTCAATCTCTCTGATTTTTAGGCCCGGTAAATATGAGAGAAGGCTTCTTTCAATAGTGGGGGCATCAGAAGACGAAACTACAAGGATGTATCTAATCCCCTGCTTTTTTGTTCCGGTAATCTCCAGAGAATAACTCTTCTTATCTTTAAGTATATGTCTGTCGAGGCGGTGTTGTTTGGCAAGGGAGTGAAGAAGAGTAAACAATTGTTCTGTTGAGTATGAGCTCTTGACGGTCTCTTTGGGGAAAGTTAGTTCGAGAAAAACAAAGGGCTCTCTTTTCGATAGGAGCCAGCTAAAACGCCGGACTAGATAAATGAAGCTTATTATGAGACCGAGGCAGAAAGCAGCAGCTAAAGCGTAGGATAGGAATACACCGCTTTGTTTAAAGGATAGGGCCGATTGAAGTAATTTAATCCAGTCCAAATCATTTTCTCCGCCCTCCTTATTTTAAGGGGATAATACTTGAAAAAGCTTAAGCAGTCAATTGTTTTTTCCTTTTATAAAGTGAACTTATACTTCAATTTTCTTCTTGACACTATAACTATGGTTATATATACTATAATCATAGTTATAGGAGGGATTGAGATGAGTTTAGCCAGTCAAACAACTAAAAGTCAGGAAAATGGCTCTCTTAGTGATGCGCCAGTCCTTTCTATCGAGGAATGCAGAAAGTATCTGGGGAAGTTTCACTTAAGCGATGACGAGATTGTTAAAATCAGGAATTATCTGGCCGGGATTATAGATAAAACATTTAACTTATATCTGGATGATTTTAGGTAATGGAAAAGATAGCCTACAAAAAAGCGGTGATATACTGCCGAGTCTCTTCTGAAAAACAAGTCAGGGAAGGCGGCGGGCTTGAAAGCCAAGAGCACAGGTGCAGGTCCTATGCCCGTTCTCTGGGCCTTGCAGTAGAAAAAGTATTTAAGGATGAGGGTATATCCGGCGGACTGTTTGATCGTCCGGCCATAAAAATGCTTCTTCAGTATCTTGACGAAAACTGGCAGGAAAAATATTGTGTGATTTTTGATGATCTTAAAAGGTTTGCCCGAGATGTAGAGGTCCATATAAAGCTAAGGTCGGAGCTAAGAGCAAGAGAAGCCCAGCTTCGGTGTTTAAATTACAATTTTGATGATAGCGCCGAGGGCGAATTTGTAGAGACAATCTTTGCGGCTCAAAACGAACTCGAACGCAAGCAAAATCGAAGGCAAGTCTGCCAGAAAATGAAGGCACGGGTAGAACGTGGCTATTGGTGCTTTTATCCGCCGACTGCTTATGAATATATTAAAGATAAGGAACACGGGAAAATACTTGCGCCAATTCAGCCGGTTGCGGGTATTCTAGCCGAGGGCCTTACAAGTTTTGCTGAAAACAGGCTTTTGACTCAAACTGATTTTTTGAACTTTTTAAAATCAAAAGGCTTTTTTACACTTATCGGTAAAGATCCAAAGAGAATAAGGTTAGAGTTTGCTAAAAGACTCCTCACTGAACAAATTTATGCCGGTATTATTGAGCTTAAAGGCTGGGACATTTCAAGAAGAAAAGGACATCATAAGGCTATTATCACAGAGGGAACTTTCGACAAGATTCAGGCTAAATTATTCAAACCTGAAAGACCACCAAGAGAGACAGATAATATCGAATTCCCATTAAGAAGACTGGTTGTCTGCTCTATATGCGGTAAGAAAATGACGGGAAGCGTGAGCAAGGGTAAGAATAAATACTACCCTCACTATACCTGTAATAATAAGGAATGCAGCGCCAGTCCTAAAAATATTAATCCTGTAAAAATGGAGGGTGATTTTATAGATCTTCTTAATCAGATTAACGTAAAGGGAGAAGTCCTGGAACTCGCCAAGGATATGGCAATAAGTCATTGGGGTGAAAAGGTTAAGGGTTTAAGTAGCGCTCATGAAGCCAAAGAGGCTGAAAGAAAGGAGATAGAACAAACGATAGAGGGTTGTATTGATTTACTGCTAAAGACTCGTTCTGAGAGCGTGAAGGCTCGTTACGAGGCTAAAATCGAAGAATCAGACAAAAAGTTGAAGGAGCTTGAAAATAGGTTGGAAACAAAAAAAGCACCTGATATTACCGAGGCACTTAATTTGCTTTTCAGACTTGTTGGAACACCTGCCGAAACATGGATAAAAGCCGGTTCTGAAGCCAAAAACTCACTATATAATATGATATTTACTGAGCCGCTGAAATACTCCCTTGCAACGGGTTTTGGAACACCTAAATTATCCCTTCCCTTCAACATAAATGAGCACTTTCATGACCCTGATTGTCTAAATGGTGGAGCTGATGGGATTTGAACCCATGTCCGAAAGTTAAAACCGTACAACCTTAGCAAGCTTAGACCTGATTGTTCAGTTCGAAAACCCGGTAAGAATCAGGACAAAAACCGGATTTCCTAGCCCGATAAGTCTTAGTCATCAAGTATCGGTGTCATGACAAAGCATCCCGGAATATATGGCACCCGTCCTCCGACCCGGGAAACGAAGTTTGGATGGTTACCGCTTAATTAGGCAGTAACTGGCGCAAAAGTGTTCACGCTGAAAGCGTTTGCAATTTTGCTAACAAATGTTTTAGCACTTGTCTATTGGCTATCTGGGTAATGCGGGACAGTCACCGCGGCTTGCATTATACGATTTCAATGATCTTCCGTCGAAGCCAAAACAGCCCCAAAAGAACACTCATTTTAGCACGAAAATAAAAAAACTTCAACCGTAAACGATAAACGTGTATAATTCCATTGGAGGATCTTTCAGTGAAAAAGAACGAAATCAGAAAACATTATTTTTTAGATAAATACGTAATCATATCTCCCAAAAGGGGCAAGCGGCCGCATACCACAAAGATATGCCAGGAAGACCCGACTGTCTCGAAAACCTGTTTCATGTGTCCCGATGCAAAGCGAAAACCTGTCTACGAAATACACGATGATAAGGGCAACTGGATTATCCGAGTTTTAAATAATGACTTTCCGGCACTTTCTCTGGATAACAAATATGCATACGGTAAACAAGAGCTAGTAGTAGAAACTCCTCTGCATAATAAAGAGTTACATGAGTTTCCTATTGAGCACATAAAAAAAGTCTTGGACGTTTACTCAGAACGTTATGAAAGCCTTATGAAACTTGAGAAAATTCGTTATGTTTTGGTATTTAAGAATGAAGGCGGAAAAGCCGGAGAAAGCATTTCCCATTCCCATTCTCAGGTAATTGCCCTTCCCATGATTCCACCAATGATTCGAGAGGAGATTTTGGCAATAGACAAGTATCAAATGGAACACAAAAGCTGTCCATACTGCGACATTATAAACGACGAGAAGAAATCCCCGCGGGTAGCTTGGGAAGATGCGAATATTTTCGCTTTATGCCCCTTCGCATCAGAGTCACCTTACGGCGTGTGGTTCATCCCCAAAAGACATGTCCGAAGTCTACACGACATGAACCAAGCGGAAAAAGAATCTTTGGCTCACGCAATCAAATATATCTCGGCGAAAATAGAATCACTGGATATAAGCTATAACTACTTTTTCCATAATAGCATCGAAGACTGCGATCATCATATGGTTTTAAAGTTTGCGCCGCGACCAAATGTTTGGGCAGGACTTGAGCTGGGAACCGGAATAGTCATAAATACTGTTCCTCCGGAAGACGCCGCAAAATTTTATAATAAGGGCACCAAGAAGAAAGTTCTCCGAAAGAAAAAGATTAAAGTTTCTGCATAAATACAAAGAGACACGCGATTTCTCACGTGTCTCTTTTTTTGATTTTTTGTTTTTGTTTTATAGTACTTATACTAGATTATTCCTATTTCCTTGGAAAGGCCTTTTTGACGGCATTAATGACGTCAGTGGCTGCATCTTTACCTCCAAGACCGAAGGAAAGACCACCAGCTATGGCAATAAGTGCAACTACACCCATGAATAATGTATTGATTAGGTCTGTTGCGATACCAAGCTGTTGCAAAGCTGCTAGGAAAGCGAAAATAATGATAGCCCATCTAGCAATGTCAGATAGAATTTCACTTGCTCTTACCCCTATAGAGTTAGCCGTAGCTTTTACAACTCTTGAAGCAAGATCCGCTACTACAACACCGATGAAAAGTACCACTATTGCTCTAGTGACATCTGCAAGTACAAATGTCAGCAAACCTTTCAAAATGTCATTAACACCTGAAAGCTGAGCTACATCAAGAGCAACAACTAGGAATGTTAGAAGCACAATCCACTTAGCAATATCGCCAAGCAGTTCTACAACTTCTACATCTTTATCGATAACTTTATTAAGACCAGCTGCATCAGTATATTTTTTGATTTGCAAGAAGCCCAAACCCTTAACAATAACGGTTTTTACGGCCCAAGCAACTATGATACCAATGAGCATGACAACGATAGCGGCAACAAGGTCCGGAATATAAGCAATGACACCAGACAGAGTATTTCTGACTGCGTCAGTAACTGCTGTTACAGTATCTCCCATTTTATATCACCTCCTTTCCTTGTTTAGAGGTTAACACATCAATCACCCCTTCAGCCTCATTAGGGCAAAACTACCACAAGAGTTTTACACTTGTCAACTAGCAAATAATAAAGAGCAGGTTTCTTTCGAAACCTGCTCTTTATCGTCATAAAAGTCCTCTTCCATTTCAGCGAAAAACAATCTCGCAGTTTCCGCCATGCCGAACGGTGACAACCTTATTTGAAAAAATTTTTGCCGCACTTTCCCGACCGCAGTCAAGGATAAATTTGTGACATATGATATTTTTTGAAGGTCGCACGTAACCGTACATGGCAGAACGTGCAAAACTGTTTTTCAATGTGCCCATCTCCCGCTCGAGTAAACCAATGATAGAAAAGTACCGGTTCTATTTCATTGTAGCTTTTGACAAAAAATATCGCATATTTTAAGAATATTTTGGAAGAAATGTCAGGGACTAGTTTACCTGCAAAGGAGCTTCCTGATCCAAGTGAGCCGTAAGCCCAAGTTTTATCTGCAAAGCATCATAAAAGCTTGTGGGATTTAGTCCAATCAGCTCTTTCACCTTATTCAGCCTGTATATTAAAGTGTTCCTATGCAAATGGAGTTGTTTTGAAGCCTCCGTCAGATTCATACCGCACTCCAGAAAAACGCTCGTGCTTTTTAAAAGGTCTTTATCCTTAAACAAGCCTTCCAGAACCTGATACGAAAGCTCGTTTTTTCGAGCGCTCGTTACGTCCCCTAGAAGCCCGACAAACATTGCCACGTCCAGAATATGAAAAACTCTAGTTGATGGCAGAACCTTCTCACCTAGTTTAAGCGCTATACGCGCATCCTCATAAGATTTTCTTAAACCCGAAAGCCCCGGATAATATTGCCCCACAGCGACAGAAACTCTGTCAGGAAACATTTTATTTAGAATCGAAAAGATATGTTTGCCACTTTCCTTCAAAACCTGGAAGGAACTCAAAGTATCAACATTCTCTCGAATCTCTTTTAGCATAATAAACCTGTTTTCACCGACATAAACTATACAGTTTTGTATTTCACCCTCAAAAGCCGTCAGAAGCTCTCCCTCAATTTCCTTTAAATACTCCTGAAATTTTATCCTCGCCGTTTCCATCGGCATCTTTTTCTGACCTCCCATATAATTCTCGTATAGCTCTTCTATTTTAAAAATCATAACGGCGTATTTGAATCGTAAATTGACACCGATAATATCGCCCTGATCGACCGCTTCCTCGGTAGTCTTTATCTTCGTTCCGGTCAGTATTTCCTTAATGAAATCGCCACGCAGGTCGTTTGCAACATTTATATTTTTGACCAAAAATTCCTCATACAAAAGCACCTCCGCTAAAC
This sequence comes from bacterium, assembly GCA_021823605.1. GTDB lineage: Bacteria > Patescibacteriota > CPR2 > UBA1875 > JAJYID01 > JAKANV01. The sequence goes on from JAKANV010000018.1 coordinate 6,467, forward strand.
CCTTGGCAAGTTTCGAAAATTCCCGCGCTTCCTCTTTCTTAATATCTCCCGTACATACCGCTCCAACTATCTGGTTGTTGTAAATCAGCGGAATACAGACATAATATTTGCCCTCCCTTTTCTCGGTTGTTTCCTCGTTGCCCTGAATCGCTTTAAGCGCCAAGAGGTCTATTTTAACCGGAGAATCATGGATTACTCCCCCATTTTCATCATAGAGATAGACGCTCCTACCTAGAACGTCCTTAATTTTCTGAAGTAAACCTTCACCTAACTCTTTGTCTAGTCTCATAATCTCTCCTAATTAATAAGCTGTCCGAAAAGCATTGAAAGTCTTATCTGCACCGCATCATCGAAAACTCTCGGATCCAGCTTCAACGATTCTGTTATTTTATCCAATCTGTAAACAAGTGTGTTTCTGTGAATCTTTAGCTTTTTGGCTGTTTGTGTCAAGCTCATATCACTGGCGAAGAAAACATCCAAAGTCGCTTTCAAGTCTTCGTTTGAGAAACCTTCAAAGACATTTTTCGGAAAGTCCAATCCCTTACCGCTATTTATAAGAGGTGCCACGACACCGAAACTATCAAAACTGTAAACCTTGTCTTTTCCCCAAACCTTTTCGCCGAAGTTCATGGCGATAAGAGCCTCTCCAAACGAATCTTTCAGCCCGGAAACGCCGGGATAATATTTCCCTACACCGACTGTAACATTACCGCGGAATTCACTTTTTAAAATATACTGAAATGAGTTCAAAGTTTTCAGAAGATGCTTGAAGTTTTCCTTTGTTTCTTCTTCCATACCCAAATCTTTCAAAATAACGAACCTGCTTCCCCCAATGTAAGCGACTATATTATCTTTGTTCCTGGTATAAAAAGAGACCGTCTGTGATGCAACGGACCTTTTAATCTTAGCCCAGAAAGAATCCTTTTCGTTGCAGCTGAGATTCTCACTGTATAATGTATTTCGAATCTCTCCACCAAGGTCGATTAGGAGAACCATTCTCGGCTTTTCTAGGTCAAATCCATACACCTTAGCCTCGGCAATCGCCTCCATTTCATCGTAGTTTTCCTGATGAAGTAAATCGTAGATGAATTTATTAATTTTCCTGTCCTCAGAAGTAAGGTTTTCAAGGACCATGCTGTGGTGCAAGATGAGTTCCAGCATGGATTTCAAAATACTACCTTCATCCTCAATTATTTGAGAAGAGGCGTCGAGATAAATATATCCCACCTTCTCTCCTTCTACGGTAAGTGGGATAGCTTTTTTCGACTGTTTGATATCTATATTTTGAGCGCTGTATTTGAAGTTTTCACTTTTTGCGAGGATTTGCCCAGCCAGATCTAAAATAGCAACTGGGTTTTTGGTAATACCCGAAACCCTTTTCACAAGCTCAGTTGAAGAAACACCTGTAAGCATTTTGGCAATCCTGCTAAGTTAGTTTTTACGTTTTGTGAAAACATCCAAAAGGACTTTCATCTTAACAAAGGTTTGTGCACATGTCAATGATTTTTTTAGCATTTTTACAAAACACGAATATTGATTTTGGAAGATAATAGCTGTATAATCAGACATTAGTTTCGGGCTTGTAGCTCAGTTGGTTAGAGCGCTACGTTGACATCGTAGAGGTCCGCAGTTCGAGTCTGCGCAAGCCCACCATTTAAACTAAAAGAATGCCGCGGTGGCGGAACTGGTAGACGCGCTGGTTTCAGAGACCAGTGGGAGCAATCTCGTGGAGGTTCGAGTCCTCTCCGCGGCACCAATGAATTTGAGAATAAAAAAAGAGCACTTTTACATGCTCTTTTTTGCTTTTTTATGATTTTCTTCTTTGATTTCTTCGGCATCTTTTTTCTTGTGCAGCTTCTCAAGCCGAAACCATTTGTAACCGAAGTAGACCACTAGGGCCACGATTGCAAAGTCTATAAACGCACTAATAAAGTTCCCCAGTAAAATGTCTGCGGTAAAAAAATGAAAGCTTATTTTGTCTAGTCCCTTGGTTTGACCCAAGATAAGTCCAACAACGGGACTTATAACGTCAGTGACAAGCGCAGTTACAAGCTTGGCCACCGCCCCGGCAAGTACGAAACCAATCGCCAAACCGACTACTCCATTATCAACAATAAATTCTCTAAATCCCTCTACATGTTTTTTTATCATAACTTTTCCTTCTTTAGGTGACTTCATTATACCAAAGCCAGGTCTAAAGTAAAATTATTTAAAATATACCTACCGACAAGCTTAATCTCGATATCATTGTTGACAAACATAAACATTTTTGCTATAATACTTTTGTAATTGTCATGCGGTACCTACGAAAGGAGCAGGAAACGATGAATCCGAACGGACGCACACAGAGCACCATTTTAAGTCACACTTGCACGGCGATCACCACCACCAGCGCGGCGATCAACCAGGCGCGGGCCGGCGACGGCGAGCCGATCGCGGCGAACCGCGGCTTCACCGGCGGCATCATCGACGTAATCTAGCGCCAGGCGCGGCGCTACACGGTTCAACTTCAAGGTTGAGCCGCGAGAGTACCTACAAATAGAGTGGCGACGCTCTACACAGAAAGGAAACCCATGCCGTATCCGTAGCGGATATTTACCGAAACCTTTTCTGCAAGAAATAAACACGGGCGAGTGCCTGTGAAGAAAGTCTTTAGCGCCCAAGAGATGGCGCGAAAGCCCCGACAGCACAATCGTCGGGGCTTTATTTATTTTTAGAAAAAATATGACCCTATGCCAAGTGTGGCATGAATCACAGCTAAAGTTATAGTCACAGCCGCCATTCTCGGATGCCATTTAAATGGAATGAGGTGATAGTTAAACTTCACGTTAGAAACAGAAATAAATGCGGTAAAAAGCAACGAAGAAAAGACCAAAATACCCATATATGCGATAAATGGTCTTCCGTAAATCATATAGTAAGCAATGCTATGAATCATAAGCCTATTCTACTACAACTTTACCTTTCATGTAAGTATGTATTCCGCAAATATAGTCATAAGTACCGGCTTTCGTAAATTTGAATTTAAAAGTGTCGCCATTTTTCAGATTTTCTGAGTTAAAGTCGTTTGATTTTATTAGATGAACCACTCCATCCTCATTTACCCAAGTAACTGTATCGCCAACCTTAACAGTAATAGTCCCGGGATCGAAGGTGAAGTTACTGATTGTAACTGTGTTTTGGTCTTTCGGTACATTTGTTTGCTCGCTAGGCAGCTTTACCTCCGGCATCTTTGGTTTATAGTTTGAGCTTAGAAGAAAATATGCACCGGCACCAGCAATGACCACTATGAAAATAATAAGTGCAACCCAAAGTTTGTTCATATAAATCCCCTTTCAATTATTTTTCCTTAACTCTCATGTTACTATTTTCACAAGCGCTTTCAATGTGACTTAATACAAAAATTTGCTTGAATAAGATATTTTTTGTATAATTAATGCAGTTTAATAAGGGCAACGACGGGAAATCACTACTCCTACCAGCCCCACCCAGACCCAGGTGAAAAGAAATCAATGCGTAAATATGGGCAAAAGAGTGTCCCCGATAAGATCGGGGGAAGTCGAGTGGAACCCTCCGAGAAAATCGGGGCTTGACGGCCTGTTAAGGTCGTTTTTTTAATGCAAGGAGTATGAAATGGCAAAAGAAAATAATAGTTTAGAAACCATGCGGCACAGCCTGAGCCATGTTTTGGCGGCTGCGGTAATCGAAATGTTTCCGGAAGCAAAACTCGCCATCGGACCGGCTATAGAAAATGGATTTTATTATGACTTT
>JAKANV010000019.1 GCA_021823605.1 bacterium
GAGAAATGGCTCCACCCCCATATCCTCCAAACGGGGCAATGATCCGGCTGCTGAGTTTGTATGCAAAGTCGAAAGCACCACATGACCGGTCAGCGATGCATGAACGGCCATTTCTGCTGTTTCTTTGTCTCTGATTTCCCCAACCATTATTACATCCGGATCCTGACGAAGAAGCGCCCGAAGCCCCGAGGCAAATGTCATACCGATGGCAGAGTTAACTTGAGTTTGATTAACTCCCGGAATACGATATTCAACCGGGTCTTCAACGGTAGAAATGTTAACCCCGATGTCATTAATCAGTGTCAGAAGTGAGTAAAGTGTGGTTGATTTACCGGAACCGGTTGGACCGGTTACAAGAGTCATCCCGTGAGGTCGGTGAAGATTTCTTTTGATAATGTCCAGTGCCAGGCCTCTAAATCCCAACTCCTCGAGCGATGCCGCCTTGGTCGACTCATCCAAAATTCTCATAACTACTTTTTCACCGTCCATTACCGGCAAGGTCGAGACACGAATTGATATATTTTTGCCTGCCAGATTAAGCTTAATTCTTCCATCTTGTGGGATACGGTGCTCGTCAATCCTTAAGTTAGCAAGGATCTTCACTCTCGTAACTATTGATGCCAAAATCTGTTTCGGCAATGTCATTGTATCTCTTAAAACTCCGTCAACCCTATATCTTACCTGAATGAAAGTTTCGCGCGGTTCAATGTGGACATCAGAAGCGCGTGACTTGACAGCATATTCCAAGATAATGTTCACGGCCCTGGCAATTGGAGCTTCCTGGACTATTTCCCTGACCGAGTCAGCGGTAGCAGTATCCTCAAGTTCTTCCTCCTCAATAGACACTTCTTTGTTTTCCTGGATTGCTTTTGTAATTTCCTCAGAAAATCCTGCTTTGTACTGGTCTAAAACGAAGTCTATATCTGACTGGGTCGTTATAAAAATATTTAAGTTTTTGCCGAATTTTTTCTTAATGAATTGTATCGCCTGGATATCATCAGGATCGCTCATCGCCAATGAGAATTTTCCCTTATCATCAACTTCAAAAACCACCGTGTTATATTTCCTGGCAATTTTTTCCGGCAGATTTTTTAAAATGTCTTTTCCTACCTGAACCTCGGATAAATCAGCATAAGGAATCCCATCCTGTGCTCCATACAACTTAGCCAGATCTTTTTCTGAAATTACCTTTTTATTTATAAGCAGCGCCAGAAGTTCAACCTTGCTTTCCTTGGCTTCATTTTGATAATCATCAAACTTAGCCTCGTTCAAAAGGTTGTTTCCTATCAAAATTTCTTTAAGCTGATTTTCGCTTATCTTCAAAAGTTACCCTCCAAAAGTATCTAAAAGTTAGTTTCCTCATTCCCCTGGCGCGAATCCGTATAAGCTTCTGCACTAACCGTCCCCTGGCTTTCCTGTTCAGGATGATGATACTCAGGAGTGGGCGCTGAACTTGACACTTGTGCTTCTTGTCCTGTTTGCTGAAAAGAAAAATCCTGTTCCCCGTCTACTGGATTTTGTGGCGCCACAGATTCTTCAGTATGAGTACTTGGCATCATCGGCTGGTTTTGTTGTTCTCTCCTATGGTACTCGCTTTTAATATGCTCATCCTTTATCTCCATAATTCTTCTAGAAAGCTCATTAGGGTTCGGGACCTTTTCAAAGTTAAAGTTAGGTTTTTCTCCAGCGGTCTGAATACAGATATCTCCATAGTTTAAGAATGACTGCATTACCCCCTTTTGTGTAGCCGAAATATCCTGGATTTCATCAAGCGCCAGCTCAGAAATCTTACGGGAAAACAAACCAAACTGATCAATATCAACCACATGCATATTGGTCACTATTTGGATATTCAAATAGTTAACCAGCCAGTTAATATAAATAAACAGGGTCGAAAACAAGAGGAATAGGCTGAAGAACACAACAGCAGAAGCTTTTAAAGCCGGGTTCTTTGCAATGAAGCCAATACCCTCCACGTTGAAGAAAAATACTATCGCCATGACGTACACAAATAACGTCCCAGCCAAAGCGGGCGTATAAACAGTCCAGTGCCTTCTAGCCACTATAAGTACCTTCTCATCAGCTCCTTGTGTTTCAAAATATCTGTGGCCTTTTTTTATTTCTTCCATAATTTTTCCCTAAAGTTTAAAGCTTAACGGTGCAAGCCAGTTCACCTTTAATAAGAAATAAAACGATATAACCAAAATAAATATGCTTACTCCAACATACACATTCAACCCCAGCTTCATCCTGGAGCCCGGTTCATAGTATTTATTGCTTTGATAAATTGCCACCGTAGAAGCGATTAACCAAAGTATAAAAGCGATAAAGTATACCAAAAGTATTATCAACATGACGTACCTTAATTACACGCTTATTATATATTAAAAACATGCAAAGTTCTACTGCCTATTTTCTTTTCCTGGAAAACTTACAACCACAATATTTCTGCAGGTATAAATCCAAATCCTTGGATATCTCTCTTGATTCACGATAAAGCGGACGGAAATCTTGGTAATGAAACCTAATCTCATGTTCGGCGCCAATCTCTTCGCCGATTCTTTTTAAATCTTCGTGAAACTGAAATGGGCTTAGGAGAAGTGTTGTGGAAAAACAGTCAAATCCGTTTCCTTTCGCATACTCAGCCGTTTGGACCAGCCTTTGTTTATAGCACAGCAGACATCTTTCCGGTTTTTTCTTTGTTTCGCCAATGTAGGTAAAGTAATCATCCCTCGACTGCGAAGGTACTATTAGCTTAATGCCATTGAACCCCGCCACTTTCTGGGTCGAATCCAGTCTTTGGGCAAACTCTGTTTCCGGAAAAATGTTTGGATTATAGTAAAATCCTGTAACTCCAAACTCAGATTTCAAGTTTGGCATGACCGGTGTCCCGCACGGACCACAGCAAATATGGAGAAGAAGCTTTTGCATTTTGATTGAACCTACTTTATTCATCCATTATAATGAAACTAACGAATTTTAGAAGTCAGGAGGGTATGATTTATACAATAAGCGAGGATGGCGTCCGCCATTTAGCTCGCAGGCTAGGAGAAAAATATGACGTTTATGGACCGGTAAATACGCACGATGATGCGGTTTTTTCGAAGTTTCAGTTTAAGAAAATCGAGCCAAGTGACAAAATCGAACTTCATTATCCTCTTACAAATCTGCCTCCAACTAAATATTTTTTCCGCGCGCGCGAAACAGTTTTGGAGTTTAAGGGCAGCAAAGAAACTGGAAGTGACGATAAGAAAACCAAAAGTGTCATTTTTGGCCTTAGCCTTTTTGACTTAAAAGCTATGAATAAGCTTGATAAGGTCTTCGGAGAGCCTATCCAAGACGAGCTTTTCAAAAAGAACCGTGATAATGCATACCTTATCAGTATCAGTGAAGATTATGACCCAAAACCCGAACTAGGATATGACCTCCACTTTAGAAAATCAGGAGAAAACAGTTATCTAGTTTGGGTAGGCTCAAAAAACGGTCAGAAAATAGTTGATGCAAACTCTAGCCTTTTCACTAAAACCAAAAACGTTAAGAAAAAATACAAGCCCTCAAAAAAGCATTCACATTCTGACAGAGCTAAAATTATCGCTAGAGCCAAAAACGATCCGATTTGGGACAAGCTGGCCGAAACATGTTTTGGCTGTGGCATCTGCTCGTATGTCTGCCCCATGTGCTACTGCTTCGAGACGCAAGATGTGGTCAAAGTTGAAGGCATAACAAAATGTGAGGGCTGCCGGGAAAGACACTGGGATTCCTGTATGAACGCGGACTTCGCCGCCATTTCCAGCCATGATTTCCGGGATAAACTAAGGGATAGAATCTATAACTGGTATCACCACAAATTTGTGAGAATGCCGGAAGAATATGGATTTTCGGGTTGCGTAGGGTGTAAAAGATGCATCACCTACTGTCCGGCAAAAATTAACTTCCGTGAAACTTTGGACTTCCTGGAAGCAAAATATGGAGTGAAAAAATGAGCTGTAACACTTGCGACTACAAACTGAAAGAAGCCACGGTAATAAAGACAGAGAAACTTTGCCGAGATATTATCTCGCTCCGAATTAAGATAGACAAAGGTTCGCTGAAATTTATCCCAGGCCAATTCATAATGCTTTCAATCTTTGGCTACGGCGAAGTACCGGTCGGTATCACCACCACTCCCGATATCAAAGATTACTTCGAAGTAGCGGTCCGAAGTGTCGGCACCGTCACAAGAGCGATTAATCGTTTGAAAGAAAAGGACAAAGTCGGCATTCGCGGTCCTTATGGAAATGGCTACGACATCAAGGAAATGCATGGCAAAGATGTGGTCGTCGTTGCCGGCGGTTTGGGTATGGCTCCGCTTCGTTCATTAATAGAATATGCCGGTAATCATAAAAAGGTCTTCAAAAGTTTTCAGATTCTTTACGGTGCCAAAAATCCGGATGAAGTTCTATATGACCACGAACTCTTCGCATGTGATAATTTTGCGCGAACAATCCTAACGGTTGATGAGAAAAAAGGCTATTGGGGCGGTGAAACTGGCCTGATTACCAAGCACATCAATAAGCTGAGGATTACGCCGGATATGAGAGTGATAATGTGCGGTCCGCCGATAATGTATAAATTTATTATTCCGGAAATTGAGAAGTTCGGTATCCCTGATGAACATATTCAAATCCTGCTAGAGCGGCGGATGAAATGCGGAGTCGGCAAATGCCAGCATTGCACTTTTGGCGATAAATATGTTTGTATCGATGGACCGGTGTTTAAATATTCGGATATTAAAGATAATCTGGAGGCAATCTAATGGAAAAGCTGAAAATAGGTATCTTTGATCTGACTGACTGCGAAGGCTGTGAACTTCAGATATTGAATTTGAAAGGGAAACTTCTGAAACTGGCAGAAATTGCTGATATTCCTGTGTGGAGATTAGCAAAAACACCAACCGAATTCGGACCATACGATCTTGCCTTGATTGAAGGCACACCGATGAGTAAGGATGATATTAAACTAGCAAAAAAAATCCGAGAGAAATCTAAAAAAGTCATTGCTCTTGGCGCTTGCGCTCACCTCGGCGGTATCCCAGCGGCGCTTGATGAGAAAAAGAGAGATAAATTTTTGCGTGAAATTTACGGCTGGAATTATAAATCATCTTCTGTCGCTGCCAAACCTTTGACAGCATATATTCATGTCGATTATTTCATCCACGGTTGTCCTATCGACCTTGATGAAGCCGAGAAAGTTATTGTTGATATTCTAATGGACAAGAATCCCGCCGGACCATCAAAATCAGTCTGTTTGGAGTGCAAAGAACGTGAAAATCCATGCCTTTTCCTAAAAAATGAGCCTTGCCAGGGACCGATAACTGAGGGTGGCTGCAAAGCTGTCTGCCCATCAAACGGCCTCAGATGTTGGGGCTGCCAAGGACTAGTCAAAGATGCTAATGTTGGAGCGATGGAAAAGAATCTGAAAAAAATGGGTTATGAAAACCAAGTAGAAAACATAATGGGAGCGTTTACTAAACAAGACGAGAGCAAGGAATGAAAGACATATTAGATAAATATATTTGCAAAATCGAAGGGCACGGCTACTTAAAACTCGACTATAGCCATAATAAAGTTCAGCTTGTGGTCGATGAAGGCGAACGGCTTTTTGAAAAGCTACTTGTCGGCCGACCTTACTTGGATGCGCCATTTATTACGGCAAGAATTTGCGGTGTCTGCCCTACCGCCCATACTTTGGCCTCCATTTCTGCTCTGGAAAATGCATTTCAAGTTGAAGTAAATAAAAATATTGAGCATTTACGAAGGATATTGCTTGCTGGACAAATAATCCAGTCCCATGCTCTTCACTTCTTCTTCCTTGCTGCTCCTGACTACATAGGCCTCGATAATGCCCTTGAAATTGCTGATAAAAAACCTGCCGTTTTCAAGATGGCGCTAGCTCTAAAAGAAATCGGTGATGATATTGTCAGAACTATTGGCGGCAGACAAGTTCACCCCGTTACGCCAACAGTTGGCGGATTCACTAAGAAATTTGATAAAAAATTATTGATAGATTTAAAGAAAAGGATTGATGCAAACATGCATTTCTCTATAGAGGCGCTCGATCTCGCCCAGACTTTCAAATATCCGGATTTCAAAAATGTAACCCAATATTTTGCCCTAACAAATGGCATTAACTACGATATTATCGGCGGAAAGATTACTTCGACAGAAAGGGTAAGGGCCGACATCCAGGATTATTCGTTAAATATCAAAGAAAAAGTAGTCGGACATTCGACCGCCAAACATGCCACTCATAATAAAGAAAGCTTTATGGTCGGCGCGCTATCAAGAGTGAATCTGCAAACCAAATTCCTAAATCCTAAGGCTAAAACAGCCATGCATAATTTTAAAAGAATCAAGTTCCCGAGCACTAACCCTTTTCACATTAACCTGGCGCAAGCTATCGAGGTTGTTCACTTTATGGAAGAGTGCTCGAAACTGCTCGGAGTTATTATCGATGGTAAAGAGCCAATCCTGAAAGTGCCGTATAAGGCCAGAAAGTCCTCCGCTGCCGGAGCGATAGAGGCACCTCGCGGAACTCTGTACCACTACTATGAAATAGATGACAAAGGCATTATTCAAAAATGCGATATTATTACTCCAACAGTTCAAAATCTGGAAAATATAGAGAGAGATGCTGAGTATATCCTAGAAAACACGAAGAAAATGTCAGAGGACGAACGCTACCAGCTCCTAGAAATGCTTGTCCGCGCCTACGACCCCTGCATCACTTGTTCAGTACACTAAAAATAAAGATCTCTCTCTCCTTTTTCAATTCTCTCTAAACGTTTTTTAGTTTCAGATTTTATATTCTTATTCGGGATTTTTGACAGATAATAATCCATGACTTTTGGGCCCTTTTCCTTGATTTCAGGAGAAGCATAATCTTCAATATATTCCTTGAAGGTCAGAATCGCATTAGGCCGGCAAAAATTATGAATGTTGCCAAGTTTTGCTAGTTCCATAAAATCTTTACCCGTTCTCCCCCTTCTATAACAAGCTGTACAGAAACTCGGCAGTAGATTATCGTCCAATATGTCACTCAAAAATTGGCCAACATTGCGCTGGTCTCCTATCTCAAACTGGCCTAAAACCTTTTTGTTAGAATAACCCCCTGGAGATGTCGCAGAACCAGAGCTCGTCTGCGAAATACCGATTTTAAAAGCTTTTCTTCTACTTTCTGACGTCTCACGGGTAGAAATAATCATGCCTGTATAAGGAACGGCTAGTCTTAAAATAGCTATAATCTTTAGGAAATCATCATCATTTACCCGGTAAGGCAAGCTCAAATCAACGGTATCTGCAGGCTGTATTCTCGGTACCGAAAATGTGTGCGGACCTACACCGTATTTCTTATCCAAATACTTTGCATGAGCAAGTAGTGCCATAACCTCAAAGCGCCAATCGTAAAGGCCAAAAAGGACACCGAGGCCCACATCGTCTATGCCGGCCTTAAATGCCCTATCATGCGCAAACAACTGACGCTCGTAGTCTGCTTTCGGCCCATTATGGACTTTTTTATAAGTCTCTTTGTGGTATGTTTCTTGAAAAAGCTGATAAGTACCGATTCCTGCTTTCTTCAGCTTCCTATAATCTTCAACATCAGTTGCAGCAATATTAACGTTAACTCTTCTTATCTCACCGTTACCTGACTTTGTTTTATAAATAGTTTTTATTGTTTCTACGACATAATCAATTGTGTTGCTTGGATGTTCTCCAAACTCTAAAAGCAGTCTTTTGTGCCCCATATCAATAAGGGTCTTCGTTTCGTCCTCGACCTCTTTCTGCGTTAATTTTTTTCTGGTGGCTGGGTTTCGTTTATGAAAGCCGCAGTAATCACAGTCATTCACACAGAAACTTGAAACGTAGAGAGGAGCAAAAAGAACCAAGCGTTCCCCATAGATCTCTTGTTTTATTTTCCCGGCAATTTCAAAAAGTGCAGGAGTGTTTTTATCTCCGTCGTTTAACAGATAGCCGACATCCTCAAGACTTAGACCTTTCTTCTTTTGAGCTTTAGATAAAATTTTTTCTATTTTCTCTTTAGGTGGACTTTTAGTCCGCTCTAAAATATCAAATATCTCTCGCTCGTTAAGAATTTCCCGTGTGTCTGCCATTAATTTTTCACCATCTCCTCACCCATTCTATCTTCAATCATTTTATAGCTTTCTTCGTACTTAAACAGTCCATATTTTTCCCACATTTTCTCGTTTTGATAGAATTTATTATCGTAAATCTTGTACTGCACTCTATACTTTTCCGGTGTTAAGTTAAACATCAGCGAGTTCGCACCTGCAAGAAATGCCCTCTTTCTGCCTTCTTCGCCGGTTACCGTTTCAAAGGCAGTAACCACTGGGATACGAGAGTTTTTTACCAGTAACCGAAGTACCGCTATCATTTTCAGATTCATCTCAACGCCGCCTTCTTCTGATTTACCAAGTGGGGTATCTTTCATGGGTATGAAAGGCCCCATCGAAACCATGTTCGCCCACTCTTTTGTCGTCAAGATGTCATCAGCAAGATCTTCAACAGTCTGTCCCGGCAAGCCAACTAAAGATCCGGTTGCAATATAATACCCCAGTTCCTTCATGAACTTCAGATGCTGGAATCTGTTTTCAAGATTTTTCCCTTTCGGGTGAGTTGCTTTAAATAATTTTGGACTTGATGTTTCATAGCGGAAAAGTACCCCGGCAGCACCTGCATCTTTTAGCTTCCTGTAGCATTCCTGTCCTCTTTCACCGATACTGACGAAAATAAAGACACGACATTTTTCTTTTATTCTCGTAATAATCTCAACAAGCATTTCATCCGTATAATACGGGTCCTCTCCAGACTGGAGAACCAAAAGTTTATATCCCTTATTATTCACCGCCGCATCAGCCGCTTTCACTATTTCCTCTACGCTCATTCGATAGCGCTTGATTTTTTTGTTTCCGGCTCTCAACCCACAATAAGTGCAGTCATTTTTGCAGTAGTTTGAAAACTCTATGATGCCATGGATGCAAATAAAATCTTTTATATACTCTTTGCGAATAGTATTTGCCTCCGAAAAAAGCGCTTCTTTCTCCCTGCCTTCAGTTTTTAGAAGATAGATAATTTCATCTTTTGTAAGCGCCCTTTTTCTCGCTGCTTCGATAATTTTTTTGAATTTATCGCTTAAACCCGCAAGGTCAATCTGCTTTGCGCTTTCCAGAAGATACATAATCTCCTTCGCATCTTTTTTGGATATTTTCCGAATAGCAAACTTGTTAACATGAAGAATCCAATCGTCTTTTTTAATATTTGGCAGCATCGAAATATCTATAGTGTTTTTCCCGCGAGCATTTTCAATAACAGCACTTCTGCCGCTAACTTCTTTTACCTGAGAAGGAATGGTTAGGCACATACTAGCTGGCCTCACAATGGCAATGAGTATCTTTAATAAGATTCAAAATTGTTTTTGCTTCACTTTCGGGCAAAGTGGCAATAGCAAGCTTGTCATGAGCCAAAATCCAGTCGCCTTTTTTCACTTTCTTAAGCAGCTGAATAGATATTTTTGCTTTACCCGAATAAGCAAAATTATTCTCTATTTTCTCCACCTGTATGGGAGTTGCTAAACACATCTTATCTCCTAATCTTTAACTTAGTTTACCATTTATAGTTGAAAAATAAAAAAACTTCCTTTCGGAAGATTTATCTTGGTAGACCAGGTGCTACGTTAT
>JAKANV010000020.1 GCA_021823605.1 bacterium
GCCTTTCATTTGGACAAAAATGATGAGTTTTTCAAGGCGTGTATGCTTTGTAATGGGGCCGATGTGACATTTGATAAACGAAAAGATGCCTCAAAGATAATCGGCGACCAAATGGAAGTAGCGCTTTTGGTGATGGGCAAAAAGGCGGGCTACGATAAAAAGAAGGTTTTCGAAAAATACCCTAAGGTATCCGAGATTGCCTTTGATTCGACCCGTCGAATGATGAGCGTGATAGTCGAAAATGGCAGTGAAAATGCTGTTTATACCAAGGGTTCGCCATTGGATGTTTTGTCGAAATGTACTCATATTATTGACGACGATAAGCTGCGGAAAATCAAAAAGTCTGACATTGAGAATATAAAAAGCCAAAACGACACATTTGCCACAGATGCTCTGCGGGTAATCGCTGTTGCCAGGAAAGACATTGTAAAAAAAGAAAAATATACCGAGAGTGAGGTTGAGAAGGAGCTGACCTTTTTGGGTCTCGTCGGCATCATTGATCCGCCGAGAAAAGAAGTTGCCAAGGCGATAGGAGAGTGCGAAACAGCGGGGATCAAGATATTTATGGTGACGGGCGATTACGGCGTGACGGCGGCGGCAATCGGAAAGCGAATTGGTCTGGCCCAAAATCCATATGTGATAAATGGAGTAGAGCTTTCGGGCATGGATGATGGTACCTTAAGCAAAATTTTAAATTTTGGACAGGACGGATATGACGGGGTTATTTTTGCCAGAACCACCCCCGAAGATAAGATGCGGATAGTGACGATACTCAAAAAATACGATTATATCGTCGCGGTAACCGGCGATGGAGTGAACGATGCTCCGGCCCTAAAAAGCGCTCACATTGGTGTGGCGATGGGGATAACCGGGACGGATGTTTCAAAGGAAGCTTCTGAAATGGTGCTACTAAACGACAGTTTTGCAAGCATTGTTGCCGCTATAAATCAGGGACGGGTGGTTTATGCGAATACAAAGAAATTTATTTATTATATATTTTCGTCAAATGCTACAGAATTCTTCGTAATTCTTATTGGCTCTTTTTTTGGAATGATGCCGATGTTTGCTATTCAGATACTTTTGATAGACCTTTGCACAGATGTATTCCCCTCGCTTGCCCTGGCGGTTGACCCGCCTGAAAAAGGCACGATGAAGGAAAGGCCCAGAGATCCGAAAGGCAAACTACTGGACTGGGAAGTGTTCAAAAGTCTTTTCCGGGTCGGCATAGTCGGCGGGCTCTTGGGATTCTTGGTATTTTTGGGCGTAATGATGAGAGGGGGCTGGAGTTGGGGAGAGGCCATGGTCGAAGGGCCGCTTCTATTCCAGGCGACAGCAGCCACTTATGCCACTTTGGTAGTTTGCCAAATATTTAACTCCATCGAGTCAAGGTCTACGAAGCTAGGTTTCGCGAGAACTGTATTTGGCAACAAAAAGCTCCTTGGTGCCATCGGCATATCAATATTCTTGCTTCTGAATATCATTTACAATCCATTTGTTCAGCCATTCGCAAAGACTGCCGGGATCCAGGCCTCAAACTGGATTCTGATAATAGGCGCGGGTCTCGTATTCCTTTTCTCTGTTGAGCTAAAAAAACGCCATCAAAAGAAAGAGAACGAAGTATTGGAACTGGCAAAAAGTTGGTTTTGAAAAGCAGTTGGTTTATAATATTCTTATGCTCAAAAAAGAGAACAAGATTTTTGTGATTTCCGGACCGTCTGGGATTGGTAAAAGTACTATTGTAGCTGAGCTTTTGAAAGTTTTTCCTGATGCGGGAAAGATTTTAAATTCTACTTCGAGAAGACCCCGCAAAGGTGAGGTTGAACTCAAAGATTTCAGATTTCTCAGTACTGAAGAGTTTGTGAGTAAGTTCGAAAGAGATGAGTTTTTAGAGGCTGGCCAATATGTTGGCGAATGCTATGGAACTTCTGTATCTGATTTTGACGAAGCTTGCTTGAAGCATGACGTGCTTTTTTGGATATTGGATGTTAAGGGTGTGAAAAATATTAAAGAAAAAGGACTTAAGAATGTTAGCTCTATCTTTGTAAAACCATGTCAGCAAAAACACGTAAAAGAAAGATTAAATAACAGAGGTTTTTCTGAAAAAGAAATGCAGGATAGGATTGAGCAAGCTGAGTGGGAAATCAGTCAGACAAGTGTTTATGATTACGAAATAGAAAATGAACACGGACAAATGCAAAAGACAGTTGATGAAATAGCTGGCATTGTAAAGAAAGAGTTGCTTTAATTTTATAAGTCTTTATGGTAATCTTTTTATAGTAACTAAATAAAAAATCCGATTGTTATAATCGGAGACATTGGAGGGTATCATGGCAGAAGAAAATAATGAAGTACAGGAGCAACCGGCTGAAGCGCCGGCGCAACAAGCTCCTAAGCAAAAAGGCTCAAAGACACCGATTATTATTATCGGTGCAGCAATATTAGTGGTAATTTTGGGTGCGGTAGGTTTCTTTTTCTTTAAAGATTTAATAATGCCGGCAAAAGGGCTGACTGGTAAGGTGCTTAACTCAAACTGTAAGCTAAACGATAAAGATTTATGTAAATTTGTCAGCAGTTTCACGGGGCTTGATAATATGTCAGCCAAGTCAGTGACGACGATAAATGGCAAGAAGACCGAGAGCGTAATCGAAATTCAAGGAACCGACAAGAGTCACATTACATCCTCATCAAATGGCAAAGAGGAGTCGAACTACATAGCGATTGGCAGTACGACATACATGAAGGATTACACTGACAACAAATGGTGGAAGTCCACTGTTGATACCAGTACTACCAGCAAAGAGAAAACTGACTGGAAGGCTGAGTTCGAAAAATCGGTAAATGATAATACAGACAAAACTACATATAAGAAGATTGGAAAAGAGGCTTGTGGAACTCTTACTTGTCTAAAATATCAGGTCATAGACCCGAGCATTACCGGATCTACTGAGTATATCTGGTTTGATACAAAGAATTATGCGCTGAGAAAAACTCTGAGTGAGACTAAAGAAGGTGTAACGACTGAAACAACATTCTCATACGATCATATCAATATCGTTGCTCCGTCACCGACAAAGGAAATGACAAGTGCAACAAATGCTTACCAAAGTTTACTGAACTCGAGTTCTAACAGCGGAGCTGCTGCCTCAGGATTAACGCCCGAACAGTTAAAACAGCTTCAAGATCTACAGAATACAGCACCAACTGATGTTCCTGTAGACACAAGCGGACAATAATTTCAAATCTAAAAAAACCGCCTTTTTGTGAGGCGGTTTTTTATTTCTTGCAAATGGCGTAGATGTTCCATTTGCTTTTGCGAATTTCCACAATATTAAAACCGGATGACTTCAGATCATTCCGAAGGCCGTTTAATGGGTAGGCGAAATAATATCTTTCAGCCAAAACGTTTCTTTGCGAATCTTTCCATGGGATGAAGGTGTCACCGAAATGAGTTCCCGAGCTCTTGAACATCATATTAGACAGATTCTTCCAAATGTATTTCCGGTACTTTGGCTGCCAGAGATTCCAAACTGTTATAAAAAAGTAGCCATCATTTTTTAGCACTCGATTTGCTTCTGTCAGAGCTTTGACTCTTAATTCCTTTGTTGGGAGATGATGAAGCGAAGCGATAGTGAAGACGGCATCAAATGACTCATCCTTTAGTTTGAGGTCTTCCATTTTCATAATCTCAAATTTTTCTTTCGGATGTTTACTGTGCGCTATTTTTATGAGTTCTCCTGAACTATCGATGCCAGTGTAATCAATCTTTTTATTTATTGCTTCGATTAAACGGCCATTACCGCAACCAAGGTCCAGAACGCTCCAGCTGTCCTTAATGTAAGTATTGAATATCTCAATCTCAGGCCAGGAATGAACTCTAGTGGTAGAAAACTCTGTCGCTATTCTGTTATAATCAGCTTTGGCGTTACTATCGGGTTTATTTTTTTTACTCATGGATAAAATTTTAGAAAAAATTATATTGGAGGCATCTGACAAAAATATCTCACTAGATGAGGACTTTTTGTCATTGATGAAGGATAACTTGAGGGGCCAAAAACAGGAGAAGTTTCCTTCAAACATTATACTGCGAAAGAAATATCGGGCAATGGTTAAAGATGGCAAACTCAGTCCAAATGCCAACTTAGATAAACTACTGGTAACCAAGAAGATGCGCTCGCTTTCCGGTGTCTCGATAATTACCGTTTTGACAAAGCCCTGGCCATGTCCGGGGGAATGTTTATACTGTCCGACGGAAAAAGATGTGCCGAAGAGCTACTTGTCCAGTGAACCGGCGGTAATGAGAGCAATTTTATGCGGTTATGATCCCTACAAGCAGGTTCGCGCCCGGCTTGATTCATTAAAACTCGAAGGTCATCCGACCGACAAGATTGAGCTAATAATAATCGGCGGGACATTTTCTGTTTTGTCAAAAGATTATCAGGAAGAATATATAAAGAAATGCCTCGATGCATTAAATGGTTCGAAAAGCGAGAGATTAGAAAACGCTAAAAAGAAGAATGAAACGGCTAAGCATCGTTGTGTCGGACTGACTCTCGAAACGCGTCAGGATTATATTACTAAAAAAGAAGTGGAATGGTTTAGATATTTGGGTGCAACCAGAGTTGAACTTGGCGTACAGTCTGTTTTTGATGACGTTTTGCGGCTTAATAAAAGGGGTCACGATGTAGAGTCCACGATTAATGCCACGAAACTTTTAAAGGATGCCGGTTTTAAGATTTGCTACCATATGATGCCAAACCTTCCCGGTTCAGACCTGAAAAAAGACTTGGAGATGTTCAAAATCATATTTACCGATGCCAGATTCCAGCCGGATTATGTGAAGATTTACCCATGTGTTGTGACGAAAGGTTCCGAGCTTTATGACTTGTGGAAGAAGGGAAAATATAAACCTTACTCAGACAAAGACTTAGAAAAATTAATTTGCGAGATAAAAAGGGTTGTGCCGTATCACGTGAGGATTATGCGTCTGATTCGCGACATTCCCTCATCAGAAATCGAAGCGGGAAGCAAGGTTTCAAATATGCGCCAAAATGCACAGATAAAATTGGCCGCTGAAAATGCGGCATGTAAATGTATCCGGTGCCGGGAGGCGGGGCTTAAGGAAGCTCATGGTGGAGAGGTCAAATTACTCAAAGATGAGTATCCAGCTAGTGAAGGCAAGGAAATATTCTTAAGTTATGAGTTACTAGATAGAAATGTATTGTATGCGCTTTTGCGCCTCAGATTTCCGGGTAAAATTTATCTACCAGAACTAAAAGATTCTGCGCTGATACGCGAGGTGCACACTTATGGACAACAAATAAAAATTGGGAAAAGTGGCGAAACTCAGCACAAAGGATTGGGGAAGAAGCTAATTTTGGAATCCGAGAAGATTGCCAGGAAAAATGGTTACAAAAAAATTGCCATTATTTCAGGGGTTGGAGTGAGGGGCTATTACCGGAAACTCGGTTATAGTTTAGACGGAGAGTACATGAAAAAAGCTTTGTAACAGCTTTTTTGCAAATTATTGGTACTTATGTTATAATATGTTATCGCTTTAGAGCGTAATATACCGCTGTTTGAAAGGCGGCGTTCTTATAAATTTTGATTATCTATCCTTTCGCAAATCACCTAGTATCTGCTAGCACGATTTTAAGGAGGTTGTCATGAAAATCGCGGACGAAAGAAAAGCCGAGGAACTTCAAGCCTGTTATTCCTGCGAATCAAACTTGGGCTATCCAGTCGTCTGGGAGCAAATCGACGACCTTATGTGGAGAGTTGAGATGCGTTGCCCGAACTGTTCTTCCCGACGCTTTAAAACTGTCAGCCGGGAAACTATGAGAGTTCTCCATAAGAATGCACGACTGGGACGCGAGGTAATAATGAAAGTGCTTGACGGCATGATCAAGACGAACATGAAGGAGTCAGCCGACAAGTTCTTTAGCGCACTGGGCAAGGATCTTATTCTGCCAGTTGACTTTTCGGGGAGGTTGCTATGACGGAGGTTTTATATCCGGACGATGAGATTCACTGTCCATGTTGTGGCAGTCTCGACGTTCATCCCGAGTGGAGTGGCACAATATCGGGCACAAATCTGTGTCGGATAATTGTGAAATGCAAGGACTGTCTCAGTTCTGAAATCCTCCAGGTCACCTCAAAACAGGTTGAGTGGCTGAGGATACGCATGACAGAGCGGGCTAGAATCGAAAAAATGGGTATGAAGGACTGGGTAGATAATTTATCGGAGATTCTGAAGCGTAAGGAGGATCTAATCCTTCCGATTGACCTTGGCCCTCCCCAAGATGAGGATTCGGGATTGGAAGCTATCCTGGAAATGCAGGCAGACAGGAGATTACAGCAAGCTGAATCTGAGATTCAGAGATTCGGCAGACTGCTTGCAATCTGCCCCTCTGCTGATTTGCTGTTCTAAAATCACCAAAGGAGATGATATGAACCCGCCGTGTAGGCGGGTTTTTTCTTGCCAAAAAAATTCCTTGCCAAAAGTTTTCTAAAGATTTAAAATATTGTCGGAAAAGAGAGAGATGTGATGTCCTATTTTAATATGGGGTGAAAATGCTTAAAAAGAAGCAAACCAAGTTTATATTTGTAACAGGTGGAGTTTTGTCGGGAATCGGCAAAGGTATATTTGCGGCCTCGGTTGGCAACATTTTAAAGAACCGAGGTTTTTCTGTAAATATACAAAAACTTGATCCATATTTGAACTTTGATTCGGGTACTTTAAATCCCGGCGAGCATGGCGAAGTTTTTGTTACTGATGATGGGGCCGAGACTGACTTGGATCTAGGACATTATGAAAGGTTTATCGGAGCAAACTTAACAAAAAAGAGTTCTGTCATGAGTGGGCAAATCTACTCGCGGGTTTTTGAAGATGAAAGGTGTGGTAAATATCTAGGCAAAACCGTCCAAGTTATCCCCCATTTAACCAACAAGATTCAAGAGGTAGTACTTGATGCAGCAAAGGGTTTTGATATTCATATAGTGGAAATAGGCGGAACAGTTGGTGACTTTGAAGGTCTTCATTTCATTGAAGCTATCAGACAAATGAGAAGGAGGGTTGGCTCGGAAAATGTTCTATATGCACATTTGGTTTATTTGCCTTATCTGGAAGCTTCAAAGGAAATTAAAACCAAACCAGCACAAAATAGCGTTCGTGACCTTTTGAGATTTGGGATTCATCCTGACGTAATTGGTGCCAGATGTGATAGAAATATGAATAAGGAGCATATCGGTAAAATCGCTCTTTTCTCTGATGTTGATGAAGAGGCAGTTGTTCCTCTACCGTATGTAAAGAGCGTGTATGAGGTGCCGGACAATCTGGAAAAAGTTGGTCTTGCCAGTTATATTTGCAAGAAACTAGAGCTAAAAAATGTCAAATTAAAGAAAAATGGCTGGGAAAAATTTGTCCAAAACGTCAAAGATTCCAAAGGTACTGTTAAGATTGGAATGGTTGCCAAGTATTTAAGCCACGAAGATACTTATAAAAGTGTTAATGAATCTTTGAAGTTTGCTTTTTGGGCGAATAAAAAGAACGTAAAAATTATTTGGATAGATAGTGAAGAGATTGAGAAGAAAGGTACCGAACAGTTGAAAGATTTAGCCGGGATTGTTATTCCCGGAGGATTTGGCAATCGCGGGACAGAAGGCAAGGTAATGGCAGCAAAATATGCCCGGGAAAACAATATCCCATACCTCGGACTTTGTCTCGGAATGCAGATAGCGGTCATAGAGTTTGCCCGAAATGTTTTGGCTTGGCCATCAGCAACAAGCGGTGAGTTTGACTCGAACAATAAAAAACAGGTTATTCATATAATGCCGGAACAAAGGCAAAATATGGCTGAGGAAAACTATGGGGCTACCATGAGACTTGGAGCTTACCCCTGCGTTTTGGAAAAGAAATCAAAGTCGTACAAACTTTATGGGAAAGAGCAGATTTCTGAGCGTCACAGACATAGGTATGAGTTTAATAATGATTATCGCGAGGAGTTTACGGAAGCCGGAATGCTTCTTGCGGGTCTTTCTCCAAACCATCATTTGGTAGAGATTGTTGAAATTCCTGAACATAAATTTTACGTGGCATCACAGTTCCATCCGGAGTTTAAATCCCGTCCCGATCATCCGCATCCTCTCTTTCTCGGTTTTGCCGAAGCTTGCCTAGAAAAATAGTTCTCTTTTAAAATATTGAAGGTATATCTGCTATAATTTGTATATGCGAGATGACAAATGGCTTTTTCAGAAACTAGACGAGATATGGGATAATCACTTTCCTGACATTTCTCAGAATAATGATGTGGTAATTAAATTCGGGCGAAAGGCGCGGCAACGCTTGGGTTCAATCAAACAGGAAACGAAAACCCACTCAGATCTTCTAAATAAGAACCGCAAAACTATCATTACCATTAACGGATTGTTCAAAGATTTAGAAATTCCGGAATATGTGGTTACAGCGACGATTGCTCATGAAATGTGCCATTATGCGCACGGATTTAGTTCTCCGCTTGAACAGAAATTTGAAAGCCCGCATCTTGGAGGAGTGGTAACCAAAGAAATGAAATTGAGGGGTTTTGAAAAAGAATTGAAACTGCAGAAAAAATGGCTGAAAGATATTTGGCCGGATTATATTAAAGAAAAAATGCCGGCTACACGGACTCGAAGACGCAGAAGAAGAGTGATTATTAAATGGATTTAATTTTTTAGGAGAGATATGCCTACAAAGAGCGTGGGTAAGAAAACCAAAATCTTTAAGATTACAATTTATTGCAAAAACTGCGATCAGCTTTTGTATGTTTATCAAAAGGAGGGGCCGGGATCTTTAGTCAAATGCTACGAGGATAGAATTACAAAGGATTACACAAACGGTGATTTAAAATGTTCCACGTGCGGTCAGGATTTTGCCCGCCATGCCGTTATGCGCATGAGGCCGGTTCATAAAATCATTCAAGGGAAAGTTTACATCAGGGGACATGTTAAAAAGTAGTGAAATTTAGCTCATTTTAAGGTATAATTGGTTGGCTTTTTCGGGGTGTGGCGCAGTTGGCTAGCGCGCAGCGTTCGGGACGCTGAGGTCGGAAGTTCGAGTCTTCTCACCCCGACCAGATAGGA
>JAKANV010000021.1 GCA_021823605.1 bacterium
AAACTCCTAACCGTACTCTCAAGTTCAGTATGAAAAGAATCAATCTCAGGTATATTTGAAGTTGCTTTTTCAAGTTTTCCTAAAGCCGCTTTTTCTATTTGGCGGACTCTTTCTCTGGTTATACCAAGCTTGGAGCCTATTGACTCTAAAGTTTGTGGTTTTGAACTGTTTAAACCATATCTCTGCGTCAAAACGTTTCTATCACGATCCTTTTTCAGGATTTCTTTAGTCAATATTAAAGAAACCTTCTCTGCGAAGTTCTTTGAGATGATATTTTTTGGTTTTTGACCTAAATTTGTGCTTGTTTTTGCCATAACTTTAGTGTTAAATAGCTTTTCTTGATTTACAAGTTAAATTATAGCACAACTGAACCCCTGTGTCAAATGAAAATCAGCGGCTATATGCTTTAAATCCGAATTCTTAGATTTGGTGGTCCTAACCGGTAGCTATTCGAACTTATCTATACTAAATCAGCTTGAAAAAGTCGTAAATATGCTATCCGCCTAGTTAAGCAGCCTTCGAGGCACTTTTCTCCACAATTTCCGCTGCTTGGGTTAGCTCTTGTAAGACTTCGAGAACTTCCTTTTTTTCAAGACCCTTTGCTGAACTTAAGTCCCAAGAAAAATACCCCACAGCATTTTTTCTATAAAAAATAGCATTCCCAGAAAGAGAAGTATTTTTGGTTGGTTTCGAGTAATAACTAACTTCTTTTCCAATAACCTTTGGGGTAATTTTCGCAGACCAATTATAGCTGTACCTCGGGTCAACAAAAACACGAAACTGCACTGGTCTTGTCAAATAAATGCCTTTGACACTTTTCGATATCCCAAGAAATCCGGATCTAACTTCGGAGTTCAAGACATCAGCCGCATTCTTAACGCTCTCAACTCTAGGTCTATAGCTAAGAAAACAATTTAAGATATATGCCACTACTGCGATTGATAAGAATATTAGCCCGAGGTCTATTAAGTAATAAGATATGCCAAACATCAACCCCTCTTAGTTTATTTCTATTTAATTATCTCTAACGTTAACATTATGTCAAATATTTTATGTTTTATAGACTCAAAAATATGCACAAAGATCCATACTCGATGTTGCATTGTTTTGGTTTTTCAAAAATAAAATGCCTATAAATAAGGCATTCTATTAACTGGTTTATTTTGGTCTTAACCGGTAGCTATTCGAACTTATCCATCTTAAATCAGCTAGAAAAAGTAGTAAATAGGCTGTCCGCTTAGGTCATAAAGTCTTTAGATCATGGAAATTGGCTGGCTCAATCTTATAATCGGGTAAATGCCTCTTAACTTCTCTAGCATTCTGAGCGTCTAACTCTCTTTGTTTATTGAGGCTGGAATGAGAATCAGGATCGTAGTAGCCAGGATGAAAGGTTATTACATGGAGACCATCATTTAGCCCACTAAGCCATTCGCTAATCTCAGTAAAGCTTTTTTCCGTACCATCAAAAGAAGAATCTCTTGTAGTTATCAAATCTCCACTGAGATTCATGTCCACTTCCTTGTATTTGCTTAAATTTTTACAAGGAATTCTTTTTCTTTTACAAAATTCTTGGATGATCGGATAT
Organism: bacterium; assembly: GCA_021823605.1. Taxonomy (GTDB): domain Bacteria; phylum Patescibacteriota; class CPR2; order UBA1875; family JAJYID01; genus JAKANV01. Next base: position 1,586 of record JAKANV010000021.1, read on the forward strand.
GCATCTTTCAAATAATCGGGTTTGTGGATATCAACATGACTAGGCTCAAATCCAAAGATATCTACGAACTCTGAAAACTGTCTTTCTATCTCCTTCTGAAAATCAGTATTTTTGAAATACATATGGAGACCTGTACTAACACGTTGGTCTTTTGAAAGTTGGATTAATTCTTTCAGCTGTTCTTTTTGGGATTCATCTATCTCGTCTATCATTACAGAGGTCGATGTAATGGAGCCTTCCCTTATCAATTCCAAAATCATCTTGTTGAAAAGTTTTGTATATCCGAAGTCGTCTGCCGTAATTATTAATTGAATCATGACTTCAATTTTACCAATTATCTGCTTTTTATCAATGGTAACGTTTGAGCACGAAAGTTCGAACTTTGGTTAGGGTTTACGATATTTCAAAAATAAAATGCCTATAAATAAGGCATTTTATCAACTGGTTTATTTTGGTCCTAACCGGGTTCAAACTAGATTAATCCGTCTTCTTTTTAGGCCAAGTTTTCTTGGTCGGTCCTTTACTTATAATTTCCTGAGCATCGGCGTACGTGAATTTATCAATGTCTGTATCTTTAGGAATCCGATAATTTTCTTTTCCAACTTTAAGGAATGGTCCCCAGCGGCCCTTCAGAACCTGCGCATCAGGGTCTTCTGAGAAAGTTTTCAGTATTCTTTCTTGGATTGCTTTTTTCCGTTCTTCTATGAGCTCTATGGCTCTATCTAACTCTATCGTCATTGGGTCATCGCCACTGTCTTTATTTATAGAAGCAAAGAGACCATTATGGCTTACGTAGGGGCCAAATCTGCCAACGTTGGCTACAACATCTTTGCCTTCGTATTTTCCGACTACACGAGGAAGTTTAAAAAGATCCATTGCTTCATCAAATGTAATAGTGAAGATGCTCTGGTCTTTTTGCAGTGAAGCGAACTTTGGTTTTTCCTCATCTTCTGCCTTTCCTATTTGGACCATGGGTCCAAACCGGCCGACGCGTGCAAATACTTCCCTCTTTGATTCGGGGTCTACTCCAAGTTTACGACCTTCTTTTGGTGGTGTTTTACTCCCCTTTTCACTTGTCACATTTTCTATAGTCGAGTGGAATGGCCCATAAAATTTGCGTATCATCTCGTCCCATTTCAGTTTTCCCTCAGCGACTTCGTCGAACTCCTCCTCAACAGAAGCAGTAAATCCATAGTCTAAAATTTCTTTAAAACTATCAACCAAAAAATCAGTGACAAGCATACCAATGTCTGTAGGAAAAAGTTTTTGTTTTTCGGCGCCTGTAGTTTCTTCCTTCGTTTCGCAAGAAAAATTACCATTTTTTAATGATAAATAGTCGTATTTCCTTGCCTTCCCTTCGCGACTCTCTTTCACTATATAATTCCTCTTTTGAATAGTAGAAATAGTTGGCGCATAAGTGGAGGGACGGCCGATGCCGAGTTCTTCCATTTTCTTAACAAGGCTTGCTTCAGTATATCGTGGCGGATGTATAGTGAACCTTTGAGCTGAAAATATCTCATCATAGTCTAGCTTCTGGCCTATTTTTAAAGTGGGTAGTAGTCCTTCCTTAGCTGTATCACTTTCTTCGTCATCCGTAGACTCTATATATACTTTAAGAAATCCATCAAACTGAATCACTTCCCCTTCGGCGATAAACTCTTCTTTGCGACCCGAGACAGAGATAGTTGCCGTAGTACTCTCAAGTTTGGCTTCAGCCATTTGGGAAGCTATAGTTCTCTTCCAGATAAGGCTGTACAGCTTCTCCTCAGAACTATCTGAGCCGGCTTCCTTTACACCCATGACTGTAGGATGTATGGCTTCATGAGCTTCTTGCGCTCCTTTGCTCTTCGTGGTGTAGTGCTTCGGACTTGAGTATTCTGCACCGAAACTATTCACGATTTCATTTTTCGAGGCAGCTATGGCGGTTTCACTTAAGTTTAAGCTATCAGTACGCATATAAGTAATGTGTCCGGCTTCATATAGTTTTTGTGCGACTGACATGGTTCTTGCTACGGAAAAACCAAGTTTCCGGGCTGCTTCTTGCTGCAATGTCGAGGTTGTGAACGGTGCTGATGGAGATTTCTTTGCGGGCCTTTTCGTCAGACCCTGAATATTGAATTTGGCAGTTTTGCAGTCGTTCAAGAAAGCTTCTGCCTCATTTCGTGAATTGAACTTTTTATTTAGCTCAGACTTGAGTGTAGTATTGCCGGCTTTAAAAATGGCGGTTGTTTTATAATAAGATGTTGCATTGAAATCCTGAATTTTCCTCTCGCGTTCTACTATTAAACGAACAGCAACTGACTGAACTCTGCCGGCAGACAGTGATGGCTGCACTTTTTTCCAGAGCACAGGAGACAGCTCGTATCCAACTAGTCTATCAAGTACTCTTCTAGACTGCTGGGCATTAAATAGATTTTCATTTAACTTTGCAGGATTTTTAATTGCATTTGTTATAGCATCTTTAGTAATTTCTGAAAAAGTTATTCTTTTGGCGTCCTTTTTACCAATAATCTCTGCGACATGCCAAGCAATAGCCTCGCCCTCTCGGTCTAAGTCAGTCGCGAGATATACTTGGTCGGATGCTTTTGCCTCTTTTTTAATAATTGCAATGTGCGTCTTTGAATTATCAGGAACTATATACTCAGGTTGGAAACCGTGTTTTATATCTATCCCCATTTTACTTTTTGGTAAATCACGAATATGACCATATGTAGCTATAACCTTATAGTCGGGGCCGAGATACTTTTCTATTGTTTTAGACTTTGCGGGTGACTCTACGATCACCAGATTTTTTGCCATATTTGTCTAGTTTAAAATATAAACCATGCCTCCTAAGTTTTTTACCTTACCTTTTATTTCCATCATTGTCAACGTTGAGTTGATAAATTGGCTTTCTTTACCGCTTGATTCAATAATCTCATCGATGTGCAGTTGGCCGTCTTTTAGCACGTCGAAAATAACAGTTTCCGCTTCATTTGACGGTTTGGTGATAATTTCACTTTGTTTGGATGAGTGCCCGTAATATTCCAAAATATCACTGGCCTGCGTAACCAAATTCGCACCCATCTTCAGGAGTTGATTCGTCCCGCTTGATGATTCGCCAAAGATCGGTCCGGGTATGGCAAAAACATCGCGATTTTGTTCTAGAGTATCTCGTGCGGTTATAAGCGCACCAGACCGAATGTTCCCTTCGACTATTAAGGTTCCTAGAGAAGCGCCGGAAATAATTCTGTTTCGTGCCGGGAAATGCTGTTTGAGTGGCGGCTTTCCGGGCATGTACTCGCTCATCACAACCCCGCCGGATTCAATAATTCTTTTAAAGAGACTCGTATTTGTTAATGGATAGGGTTTATCTAGTCCGCAACCCAAAACGGCCGCTGTTTTCCCGCCGCTAGCCAGCGTTGTTTCGTGGGCGAAGGTATCTATTCCGAGCGCCATGCCGCTCACGATTACGTATCCCGCTTGAGCTAGACCCGAGACAATTTTTTCTGTAGCATTTCTTCCATAGCTTGAAAATTTCCGTGATCCCACAACTGCAATTGCATCTTTATGGAGAATTTCTATATCACCCTTGTAATACAAAACGGTAGGTGGTGAAAATATTTCTTTAAGGAGAGGAGGATATTTTTTGTCTAAAATAGTAATAAAATTGATACCCAGTTCGTTAAGTCTTTCAACTGCTTTTTCGGGTTTGATGCCGCGCCTTTTCTCTAATAGTTGTTCGACATATTTTTCTTTCCCAAGGCGGTCAAAAATCTCATGTGAAGGAAGAGTCCATAATTCTTCAAATGTGAGGCCTCTTTTTATAATCTTTTTAAAGCGCAGACCACCAATGGTATTTAAGGCAATATCTGCTGCCAGAATGTACATTTTTTCGTTTGATTTAATGGTGTTTTTTATCATTTTTGAGCACAATTCTTATGGTTTTTCAAAAAAAGTGTTGACATAAGCGTCGTTATGTGTTAATATGTTCTATCGTACGTAAGACAGGAGATAAACCTGTGTTAAGTGCGGGATTTGTGGGCGGAAACCTACTAACAAGTTCAGCTTTCTTAAATCACCCTCCTTTAAGTTGCTTGCTTGTTGGTAGGTTTCTCCCTACAACACGCCAGTCAGCATATTTGCAGTGACTCGGTCAAATCCCAGCGATAGTTGTTGATTCATTGGGAGATTTTTTGAAAATAAGGAGAGAGCCGTAAGGTCCTCTCCTTATTTTTTATATAATTTTTATTTCCGGACTTTTACCCTCTTTTATTAAAACTTTTACTTCTTCTGCACAAACATCAGTGATTTTCGTTAGATCTTTTTCCTCTTCCTTGCTAAATCTCTGAAGGACAAAATCTTCGGTTTCAATTATCCCCAAATCTTCATTCTTTATGCCAACCCTGAATCTCCAGAAATTTTCTGTTCCAAGTTTCTCGATAATCGATTTGATGCCCTTATGTCCCGCAGAGCTTCCGTCCTCCCTAATCCTTATCTCTCCGAACGGAATATCTATGTCATCATGAATTACCCAAATATTTTCAGTAACAACCTTATAATAGTCGGCGAAAGATTTGACCGCTTCACCGGATAAATTCATAAAAGTTTGCGGTTTTAGTAGAATCACATTATCTCCAAGCTCGCAAATATCTGAGTTAAATTTTTTCTCAAATTTAAACTCGCTGCAAAGTGTATCCAAAACTCTAAATCCTATGTTGTGCCGTGTATTTATATATTTCTGGCCAGGATTTCCGAGGCCGACTATAAGCGTTTTTACTTTCATAAATAGTATTATATAGATAAAGAAATGATTTTGTAAGTGGACAAATAAAAAAAGACCAAAGGCAAAGGGTTATTTGCCGAATACTTTATCTTTTGCTTTTGGCGCGGAAACTTATTTTTATTGGAGTGCCGGTAAAGTCCCAGTTTTCGCGAATTCTATTTTCCAGATATCTTTGGTATGAAAAATGGACTTTTTCGGGGTAGTTTGCAAAAAATACAAATTTCGGAGGATTGATATCGGCTTGAGTTGCATATTTTATGTTCACTTGGTGTTTATCGGTACTGACCGGAGGTTTCTTTAATATCGCTTTATTTAGAAAATCGTTTAATTCTCCCGTTGGTATCCTTGTTTCTCTTTTTTCCTTGATTCCCAAAATTAAATCCAAAACCTTCTCGATATTTTTTCCTGTCAGGGAAGAGACAAATAGTAATGGTGCATACGGAAGAAACTCAAATTTATGCTTGGTGAGTCTAGTAAATGATTCTGCTGAGTCCCAAGCATGGTTGACCCTACCTTCTTTGAATAAGTCAGACTTATTTACCACTATAATTACACCGTTTCCGGCATCTTTAATAAAACCAGCAATATGCATGTCTTGAGATGTAATCCCGTCGGCAGCATCAATAATTAGAATTGAGATATCTGACTCCTCAAGCGCTTTTTTTGTTCTGTCAGCCGAGAATTTCTCAACTATTCCCTCTTTTCCCTTTCCTTGAACTTTCCCTATTTTCCCGCGTCGTCTAAGTCCCGCAGTGTCTAAAAAAATAATTTCATTTTCTTCATACTCAATTTCTGTTGAGTTAATATCCCGAGTGGTTCCCGGAACTTCACTGACGATAAACTTTTCTTCATCAATCAACTTATTCAAAAATGATGATTTGCCGGCATTTGGCCGCCCAACTATTGAAACGCGTATGTCTTTGGTTGGCTCTTTCGTCTCAACTGTTTTACTAACATTTGGGGTGATAATATCTAATATTTTTTCGATACCTTTGCTTTGAATGGCTGAAACCTCAAGTGGTTCGCCAAAACCTAGTTTATAAAATTCGCTCGACTCAGAAAAATCTTTAATTGTGTCCGCTTTATTTACAACCAAAACGATTTCTTTTTTCAATTTTCTTAGATACTTAGCAATTTTCTGATCCTCGGCCGTAATACCGGTAGAAGCGTCAACGACAAAAAATATCAGGTTCATTGATTCAATGTTTTTCTCGAATTGGCTTTTGACCTTCTTTTTTAGCTCGTCACGAACCTCTTTCTCTACTCCGGCAGTATCGGCAATGCAAAAAGAGCCACTGTCTAGCGAGATTGTTTGTTCATTCCAGTCTCGTGTAGTTCCTGGAATATCTGTTGTGATGGCCTGTTTTTTGCCGACTATTCGGTTATATATCGAGCTTTTGCCTACATTTGGACGGCCGATAAGAGCTATTTTGTACATAATTCTTCATTAATAGTAGAACAGTCACCAATTATACACTAAATCTGTCCAGGAGAGAAGGTTTCTTGTTTCATAGAATCGATCACTGGCGCCCAAAATGACGAACAGAACATCACGGTTTTTAACTTTTGTCAGTGCGATAAGACAGTCGCCGGCACTTGGGGTGTGGCCGGTTTTTACTCCGAATACAGTTTTACCGTCAAGAAGAATATTCGTGTTTGTTAGCGCATAATTATTCCCCCTCTCTGATGTAATAGTTTCGCTAGAAGTAGAAACTATTTTTTTAAAATCTTCATTTTGAAGTAGAGTTCTGGTTAGGATTTGCAAATCATTAGTTGAGGAAAAATTCTTAGAACTATCCCAGCCGACCGGATTATCGTAATGAGTGTCTTTCATATTGAGGTTGGTAGCTTCCGCATTCATTTTAGTTACAAATGTATTATATCCGCCGGGATACAGATTATTTGCAATTGTCAGCGCGGCGTCGGAAGCAGAGTCTATTAGCAGCGTCCTCAAGATATCTCTGTAAGCTAGCTCATCGCCAAGAACAAGGTTTGCCTTAGAGTCGTCGAAGCGGACTTTGCTTAGGTCATTTACGACCACTGTTTTATTTAAATCGCCGTCTTTTAGAAGCAGTCGAGCCGTCATTAGTTTAGTCAAACTGGCAATTTCTAAGGATTCATCCGTATTCTTTTCAAGCATTATCTCACTCGTTCCCATGTCAATCGCTTCATAGGCTTTTGCGCCCACTCCCGGTAAATAGAAATTACTTTTTTTATTTGGTAATGGCGAAAAATCAATCGATTGAGAATTGTCGTTCACAGTTTGTTTCTGTTCCACCTTAACTTTATCCTCAAGATTTTTTTGGGTATCTGTAACATATGGAAT
>JAKANV010000022.1 GCA_021823605.1 bacterium
CGATCTCTCAGGCTAAAAGCCGAAACAACAGATTTTTCCGGTGGCTCGGGGAGTTCGCTCCCCGAGCCACACCCGAGGCGAAGTTTAATTTCAAAGATTTTCACATAGAAAATTTGAAGAGTTTCACTTCGCCTTTCTTAATTAGCAGAATTTCAATTGACAATTAGATATAAATTTACTATACTTTTTAAGTCGCTGTGAGCGATTTTTTAAAATAATTAATATATTATGGATAGAATAAAATATTTTGACTCAAAAAACATGAAGAAAGTTCCAGTCCTTATGCCGGGAGATACTGTTCGTGTACATACAAAAATCAAAGAAGGAAGCAAGGAAAGAATCCAGGTCTTTGAAGGTGTTGTCATAAAGAAGCAGGGCGGGAAAAATGTCGGTGCTACTGTAACAGTGAGAAAAATTTCATATGGCATTGGAGTTGAGAGAACATTCCTTTTGCATTCTCCTTTAATCGAAAAAATTCAGGTTGTAAAAAGAGCTAGGGTTCGAAGAGCTAACATTGGATATTTGAGAAATCTAACAGGAAAGTCAGCTAAACTGAAAGAAAAGCAGTTTGATGCATTGGCCGTGAATGTAAAAGAAGAAGAGTTGGCACCTGCCGATAAGGTTGAGGTTGAAAAAGAAATCGATAAAGAAGAACCGGTTGAAATTTCTGAAGACGTTCTAAGCCAAGCTGACACTGAAAGTATCGAAGATATTGAAAAAACAGAAGAAAAGGAAATTGATGCTGATGAAGAAGCGGGTCCGGTTGCTGAAGATGAGCAGAAAGCACCAGCCGAAGAAGTAGAAGAAGGCGTTGAAGAAGCTGAGGAAGACCTTGGAAAAGGCAGAAGCGACGAAGGTGAAAAAGCTGAGAAAAGTAAAGAAGATGCAGAAGCTAAAGAGCAAGCCGAGGAAGAAAAGGAGACAGAAGAAGGACAGGCTTAGTTACTTTTCGAATCTAGATATTATTTTCCGCTTCGGCGGATTTTTTTAATTGTTTCTGTCATTTCCATCCTACTTTGTCATTCCCGCGGAAGCGGGAATCCAGTCTTTAAATAATTTCTTTTCAACTTTTGGCAGCAAAAGTTGAGCAAAACTGCCGGCTAACGATTCTTTTCAAAGTGTCGGATACCGTCTCATTCAGGTTTGAAAAAATGAACTCGCTAAGCGCTCAGACAACATTCTTTTCAAATCTTCATTCGACTCATTCTCCCTTTGAAAAAATCATGCCGGATGAGAGATGCCGTGGGAACCATGCTAGATGTGATTTGTATTTTACATTTGACCTTTAACATTTTACACTGGATACATGGAACCAACTCTTTATTATGAAAAAACCTTTTGGAATGACGGCAAAAAAATCGTTTGCGGTGTTGATGAGGTTGGCCGCGGTTCATGGGCCGGTCCGATGTTTGTGGGAGCGGTAGTGTTTGACCCTGGTCATAAATTTATCGATGGTATAAATGACTCAAAAAAACTTACCTCAAAAAAAAGGGAAGAACTTTATAAAAAGATTACCAGTAGCGCTCTTGCTTATAGCATAGGTATAGTGAAACATTATGAGATTGATAACTATGGTCTTACTTTGGCGACAAAAACGGCAATCGAGAGAGCGGTTCAGGGCTTGGGGCAAAAGATTGACGTTTTACTAATGGATACTTTGGATATAAAGGGACTGGACTGTGTGCCGATAAAAAAAGGTGATGAGGTTTGCTATAGCATTTCTTGTGCCTCAATATTAGCTAAAGTGGAGAGAGACAAGCATATTTCTGAAGTTCCTGAGGCAGCGATTTACGGATTTGGGAAAAATAAGGGTTATGGTACAAAAGAGCATCTAGAATTAATTAAAAAACACGGTATCTCAGACATTCACAGAAAAAGTTTTAAACCTATAAGGGTTTTTTGTGACTAATACTCACATAATCGGCCAAGAAGCGGAAAAGATAGCGGCCGACTTTTTAATTGCGAATAAACTTAAGGTAGTTGACCGAAACTACCGAACCCGTTTTGGTGAAATTGATATTATAGCTAAGGATAAAAAGTCCTTCGTTTTTGTCGAAGTGAAAGCGAAACAAACCTCACGTTTCGGCAAACCTTACGAAATGGTGACGGCAAAGAAAGAGAAAAAGCTGATTGCAACTTCCAAGAATTATTTATTAGAAAAAAGATTCGATCTGGAAGCAGCCGACTGGCGGATAGATGTCATCTCAATTGACTATGAAACGGGCCAGATAGAATGGCTGAAAAATGCTGTTTTTGATGAGTAGCTTGACATTAGATTCAAATCCGCTATAATTGGAACAGGTCGGAAATTTTCCGGCTTTTATAGTATTTTAGGGACATTTTGAACCAGAAGTATTATCATGATCAAACATTAAAGATAATTTTTGGGAAGAATGTCAGTTGTAATTGGCAATCATAACTAGTAAATTAAATATAAATAAGTGGGATTTCCGTTTTCAGGCGGAAAATTGGAGAAAAAGATGCAAGCAAAATTCACAGCGGCAATAGATCAAATATGTGACGAGAAAAACCTTTCTCGGGATATTGTAATGGAAACGGTTAAGGCGGCTCTGGCGAGCGCATACAAAAAGGATTATGGTTCAAGAGACCAGGAAGTCAGAGTTGAAATTGACGAGGATACGGGTGAAATCAAGGTTTATGTCATAAAAGAAGTGGTTGAGAAAGTAGAAGATGACATGATTCAGATTGATGTTGCCAAGGCTGATCGCATCAAAAAAGGCGCCAAAGTTGGTGATACAGTGGAAATCCTCGATGTTCCATCTGATTTCGGCAGAATTGCAGCCCAAACAGCCAAACAGGTAATAATTCAGAGAATTCGTGAAGCTGAACGTGACATGGTATTTGAAGAGTTTAAAGACAAAGAAGGCGACCTTGTAAATGGTGTGGTTCAAAGAGTAGAAGGCGATACGGTGATAGTTGACCTTGGTAAGGCTACCGGTGTTTTATATAGATCTGAACAAATGTCCAGTGAACATTATTATACAGGACAAAGAATTAAAGTCTTTGTTGTTAAGGTGGAAAGCGCAACACGTGGCCCGCAAATCGTTCTTTCCAGGTCACATCCTGATATGATAAGAAAACTCTTTGAAATGGAAGTGCCGGAAATCTTAGCTGGTACAATCGAGATTAAATCGATTGCCCGTGAAGGCGGCGAAAGAACTAAAATAGCAGTCTATACTGAGCAAGAAGGCATTGACCCTGTTGGTGCTCTAGTTGGCCAGCGAGGTTCAAGAGTTCAGTCGGTAATGGGTGAGATTGGCGACGAAAAGATTGATATTATCCTTTGGGACGCTGACATTAAGACTTATATAACAAATGCTCTTTCTCCTGCCAAGGTTATAGAAGTTGAAGTTGATGAGAAGGAAAAGAAAGCGACGGTAAAGGTGCCGGAGGACCAGCTGTCTCTCGCAATCGGTAAAAAGGGACAGAATGTTCGTTTGGCCGCAAAACTAACCGGTTGGAATGTAGATATTGCTGGTGCTGATGATGCAGGTATTGAAAACGTCGAAGCTCAGGCTGCACCGGTAGAGAAAAAGAAGGCAGTTGATCTGGAAGACGAGATTATAAAAAATATCGAATCCATCGGGACCGAAGAAGAAACCCCTGAAGTTAAAGACAAGCCGGAAAAAGAACCCGAAGAGGAGAAGACTGATGATTCTGCAAAGCTGGAAGCTGAAAATGAAGCTGAAAATGCAGAGTCAGATAATGAGCTAGCCGCAGAAATTACTAGGGATGAAAGAGAGCAAATAGATGAAGGGGCAGAAGAAGCTCCATATTCCGGAGAAACTGTAGCTGGTTCAGACGTTAAATCTGCAGAAACCGAAGATGAGAAAGAAAAAAATGCTGAAAAACAGGAAGAGGCTGAGAATAGTGACGAAAACCCTAGTATAGATGAGGTTTTAGAAGAGGAAGAGAGTCCGAAGGAAAAATAAGCAAAAGTAAGGGGGTAACATGCAGGATTTTAATCAAGATATAAATCTTTTTGGCAGATTTACTGGCAATGCCAAGCAGTGCCTTTTGAATGCTCAAAAAATTGCTCAAAAGAAACGACTTGATATAGATACTGATGATATTTTGGTAGGAATATATCTCGTTTCTGACTCCGTCGGTTCTAAACTTTTGAAAAGTGTTGGTTTTCAAGCTGCTATCACTGATTATCCGACTGAACAAGAAACCTTAATGGCTGCAAGAGAAGGCACAAATATAGTAACTTTGACTGAGACCGCAAAGACCTCTCTCGAAGTAGCTATGGGGTTGGGTAAAACTTATGACTCTAACTATATCGGTACCGAGCATATTTTAAGAGCTCTTCTAATGGGCAAGAAAACGAAAGCCTATCAGCTTTTGAAAGAAAAAGAGGTTCAAATAGTTTCTCTTATTTCCGAGCTTGATAAATTCTTGCAAAGAGGCTCTGAAGGCAATATTTATGGCGAGGAATATCCCGAGGGTAATCCGATGGGAAATATTAACAGAGATTTCCGTCAAAGACCGGACACGGGAAGCGGAGCAAAAATATTCGAAGGTTATAGTGTGGATTTCACAGAAAAAGCGAAGAAGGGTGAGTTTGACCCGATAGTCGGACGGGATAAGGAAATATCCAGAGTCATTTCAATATTAAATCGAAGAACAAAGAACAATCCTGTCCTGATAGGCGAGCCTGGTGTTGGTAAAACCGCGCTTGTTGAAGGTTTGGCTCAGAGAATTGTAGCCGGGAAAGTTCCGGAACAGCTTGCCGGGAAAAAGATCTTGATGCTTGATATGGCAAATGTAATTGCCGGAACTAAATATCGAGGAGAATTTGAAGAACGTCTAAAGAAAATTGTTGAGGCGCTGAAAGAAGACAAAGAAATTATCCTCTTTATTGACGAACTTCATACAATTGTTGGTGCCGGTGCTGCAGAGGGCGCAATTGACGCTGCGAATATCTTGAAACCGACCCTCTCACGCGGCGAAATCCAAGTTATTGGGGCAACTACTTTTGACGATTATAGAAAATATATAGAAAAAGATGCTGCGCTTGAAAGGCGTTTTCAGCCGGTAACCTTGACCGAGCCGACTCAAGATGAAACTATCGCCATATTAAAGGGTGTAAGACCTAACTTCGAGGAATACCATAAAGTAAAAATTACAGACGAATCTTTGGAAGCTGCCGTGAAAATGTCGAAAAGATATATTTCTGACAGGTTTCTACCTGACAAAGCTATTGATTTAATAGATGAGGCAGCTAGTCTTTTGAAAATTAAAAAGGGGAAGAGCCCATCAAAAACATTGAAAGATTTGGAAAAGCAGCGAAAAGCAGTGGTTGTAAAAAAGGAAGAAGCGGTTATTGGTGGTAGATACATATTAGCGGCAGAGTACAAACAAAAAGAAGAGCTTCTCGAGGCAAAAATTAGAAATTTGAAAGAAATGACTAAAGGTTATCATGAGCCGGAAATCACAGCTGAGAGTATAGCTGAAGTTATCTCTATTTCTACCGGTGTGCCAGTGACTAGATTGATTAAAAAAGAAAGCGATAGTCTTCTGAATATGGAAAGAGATTTGAAAAAGAGAATTATCGGTCAAGATGAAGCGATAAATGAGATTTCCAGGGCTATTCGTCGTTCTAGGACGGGTATTTCAAATGAAAAAAGACCAATCGGGACATTTATATTTCTCGGTCCTACGGGTGTCGGTAAAACGGAGCTTGCAAAAGTTCTTGCCGGTGAGATGTTTAACTCGGAAGATATGCTTGTGAAGATTGATATGAGTGAGTTCATGGAGAAGCACAACGTGGCTCGACTTGTAGGAGCCCCTGCCGGATATGTCGGTTTTGACGAAGGCGGACAGTTGACCGAAATTGTCAGAAGGAAACCATACTCTGTAATTCTTCTTGATGAAATTGAAAAAGCCCATCCGGATGTCTTCAATATGTTCCTACAAATCCTTGAGGATGGATATTTGACTGATGCCAAGGGTGTAAAAGTCGATTTCAGAAATACTATTATCATCATGACTTCAAACATCGGTGCAGATAAAATGTTTAAAACGGCCAAACTTGGGTTTAATGCCGAAAATGATACGGAGGAGAAAGAATTCGAAACCTTGCACAAAAAGATTTCAGAGGAAGTGATGGAAAATGTGAAAACGAGATTTCGTCCAGAGTTCATTAATCGTGTCGACAAAATCATTGTTTTTAAAGCTTTATCGAAGGTTGATGTTAAAAAGATTGTGAATCTTCAGCTGAAAGAACTGCAAGATAGATTAGACGAAAAACACATTACTTTGAAAGTTTCCGAAAGCGCCAAGAAATTCTTGATGGAAAAAGGCTATGATGTCGAAAATGGCGCCAGACCGATGCGAAGAACTATCGAAAATTACATTGAGTCGCCACTTGCCGAGGGCATGCTCTCGGGCGAATTCAAAGAAGGCGACCTTATCTCCGTCATGAAGATGGGCGAAAACCTGCAGTTCTACGTTCTCCAAATAAAAGCAGACAAGAGAAAAGTTAATAGTAAATAGTTGATGCTGCCAGTTAGATTATGGTATAGTTGAGCTGTTTTAATATTGAAAAATTAGGAGTATTAAGTGGATATTTACCAAACAGTTGCCATGGTTGCTGGAGCAATGATTATTTTTACTACGTTACCTCAACTTATTAAAATCTCAAAAACGAAGGAAGTTGACGATTTATCAATCGGCATGTTTCTTATTCTAATAATAGCCGAGGCTTTATGGCTCTATTACGGATTTCATATAAAAGATTTGCCACTTATTCTAACAAATGGGCTTTCAATGATTGTAGTTGGCGCAAATATCGGCCTCATCTTAAAGTATCGGACAGCTCCAGCAAAAAATTAGTTTTGTCTACTTGTTTTCAAGTTTTTGATTCTATATTCTTTTTATATGGCAAAAGTTAAGACACAGTTTATTTGCTCTAGCTGCGGCGCAATCAGCGAGCGCTGGCAGGGGAAATGTACTCAATGCGGTGAATGGAATACTCTGAGTGAAACCCAAGTTAGTGCACGCAAAAGTTCGGGCATCAAATTCTCATCATCAAAACCGGAACTCTTGAAAGATGCGGTCAGTGAAAATCCGAGCCGAATGGCAACTGGAATCAGCGAATTTGATAGGGTTGTTGGCGGAGGAGTGGTTCCAGGTTCACTTATTCTTCTTGGCGGAGATCCCGGAATAGGGAAATCTACGCTCGTTATTCAGATTGCCTCACAAATCGCTAAGAATGAGAAAGTTCTTTATGTGAGCGGTGAAGAGTCAGTAAAACAAATCGGTTTGAGAGCCGGAAGACTTGGCATTGGTTCTGACAATTTATTTGTTCTCTCTGAAACTAATGTAGATGTTGTAGTTGAACAAATTAAATCTGATAAGCCATCCTTCGTTGTTATCGACTCCATTCAAACCATGTATTCAGAGGATGTAATAAGCACATCAGGAAGCGTGGGGCAGGTTTCACTTTGTGCCCAGAAGCTAATGAATCTAGCAAAGAGCGAACACATTGCCATTGTCATCATCGGCCATGTCACAAAAGAGGGAAACATTGCTGGACCGCGCCTGCTCGAGCACTTGGTTGATGTTGTTTTATATTTGGAAGGCGATAAATACGGCGGTTTCCGTGTTCTTCGCGGGATTAAGAACAGATTCGGTTCGACAAATGAAACTGGAATCTTCGAGATGGGCAACTCAGGCATGGAGGCAGTTGATAATCCTTCGAAAATACTTCTTTCAGAGAGATTGGGCTCGGCGTCTGGAACAGCTGTATTTGCTACAATGGAAGGGACAAGGCCGTTACTCGTTGAAATCCAAGCCCTAACATCGATTACAAACTTCGGTTATCCGAAAAGAACTGCCAGCGGGATGGATTTAAACAGATTGAATCTTCTGATTGCAGTTCTGACAAAAAGAGCCGGTGTCAATCTGACGAATCAGGACGTATTTATAAATATTGTCGGAGGAATGGCCATTCGCGAACCAGCCATAGACTTGGCAGTAGCGCTTGCGATTACCTCTGCCTATAAAAATAAAGTTATCAAAAATAACATGGCAGTTTTTGGAGAAATAGGTCTTGCAGGAGAGGTAAGAAATGTGGATAATATAGGGGAACGGATAAAGGAAGTGGAAAAACTTGGGTTCAAATCAGTTTTGATGCCGAAGTCGAGTAAAGTTGAAATCTCGAAAAACAGCAAAATTAAGCTGATAAAAGTATCAAATCTGAGAGAAGCCGTGGAAGCAGCACTTCAGTAGCATCTTACAAAGATTAAAAAACGAAGGATAAAAAATGACAACCAATACAATCTTGCTTTTGGTTCTCGTGGCCTTGGTTTTTGGAGGAATTTTTGCTACAAAACTTTTCCTAAAGTTACCGGCAAAAAGATTCTATATTGGTATACCAGCAATTATTATTGGACTTATTATAGGGGCTTTAATGTCCCTACCTCTCCAAAAACTACCCGGCGACTTTGCTGTTTGGATTCCAGTCACAGTAAGCGCAGTATGTGTTTTTGCAAGTCTCTACATATTCTATGCAAAAACAGAAGGCATCGAGAAGTTTTTCGCCGACTTGTTCAAAATGGTAAAAATACCGAAGCTTGAAGATGCAGGCAAAGGCA
>JAKANV010000023.1 GCA_021823605.1 bacterium
ACGACCAAATTTCCGCCAGCAGTATCTATTGGGATACCGGCTCCTATGGCAGCAGCAATTGGTTCCGGAATAATGTACGCGGCTTTTGCACCGGCTTGTTTTGTGGCATCTATTACCGCCCTTTTTTCAGTCGAAGTGGCACCAGCCGGGACACTAATCATAACTTCCGGCCTGAATAATCTGAAACCGCCGGAAACACGGTTTATAAAATAACGAATCATGGACTCTGTTACCCGATAATCTGCAATAACGCCATCACGAAGCGGCCTATATGCTTTGATGGTATCAGGAGTACGCCCGACCATTTCCTTGGCTTCTTCACCCACTGCCAAAACCCTGTTGTCATCACTGACAGCTACGACGGAAGGCTCGTTTATAACTATTCCCTTTTTCGGGACATAAACGAGAACATTTGCGGTGCCTAAGTCTATTCCAATGCGATTTACTAACATACTTTAAAATTTCCTATTAGACTCTTTTAATATCTGCCCCAAGCTTTTGGAACTTTTCCACGATGTTTTCATAACCCCGATCAATAATATCGGCTCTTGCTATTTCGCTTTTTCCATTTGCTATCAATGCAGCAATTATAAGTGTTGCTCCAGCCCGGAGGTCAAGTGTTGTTATTTTCTTGCCGTAAAGCGGTGTAGGTCCTATTATAACTGCTCGGTGGGGGTCAAGTACAGATGCATTCGCACCCATTCTTTTTAATTCTTTAACATAGTTTAAGCGGCCTTCATACATTGTTTCATGAATTAGCGTAGAGCCATTAGCTTGGGTCATGAGGACTGCGAATGGAGCTTGTAGATCTGATGGAAAATGAGGGCAAGGTGCTGTCCATATTTTTGGGATTGGTTTGATTCCTGAACTTTTCTTTACAGTAATGGAGTCTTTTTTAATATCTAATACTACATTTGCGAGTTTGAAATTAGAAAAAATAGAATATTCGACTGCATCGGTGTCTATATTTTCCAGAGTAATTTCACTACCAGTTGCAGCGGCAGCGATAATGTAAGTTCCTGCCTCTATCTCATCAGAAATTATTTTATGTCTTGTTGGTTTTAGTTCCTTTACACCATTTATAGTGAGCTCATTTGTGCCAATGCCCGAAATGCTTGCGCCCATCTTATTTAAAAAGTTGCAGAGGTCTTGGACGTGTGGTTCACATGCAGCTAGCTGTACGACTGTAGTGCCCTCGGCTAGCACAGCTGCCATTACTGCATTCTCGGTAGCGGTGACACTCATAAGCGTTTGTGTAATTTTCCCGCCAACGAGTTTTTCGGTTTGAAAATGGAAAGTATCCCCTTCTTCCTTTATCTCAGCGCCCATTTTTTCTAGAATGTCAAAAACATCATCCAGTGGGCGATTACCGATAAAACAGCCACCTGGTGCAGCGATTGTTACGTGTTTATTTCTGGCAAGAAGTGGGCCAACCAAAAGAATCGAGGCTCTGATTCTCCTTACCAAATCCTTGTCAGGGTCGTGGCCGTTAATCGCTGTATTGTCAATTTCTAAAGTATTATTCTCAAAAACAATCTTTCCGCCGAGCTTCTCAATTATTTTTAACAAGTTATGTATATCTGTGATATTTGGCACATTTTCAATAACATTCTTGCCCCTTGTCAAAAGAGTAGCTGCAATTATCGGGAGGGCGGCATTTTTTGAGCCGCTTATTTTAACTGAACCCGAGAGATTACTTGGGCCATTGATTATCAAATTTGACATTGTCTAGCCTTAATTCCTTAATTTCGAAAACACAAGAGTGATTATAGCATAAAGGGTAGATGATTTGAAGGTTATATTTCCAGATTGATAAAATAAGGCTTTAACTATATAATATAGCCGTGATTAAGATAGAAAACCGAAAGATTTATTTATTTTTTATATATCCGTTGGCTGCGCTTATCTTCCTGGTATTAAGTGTCGCTTTCATTTTGTCTGCCAAGGGCTACAACATACATTTAGAGAAAAACGAGATTAAGATTGAAAAAACAGGAATGCTTATAATCGGGTCTAAACCCTCGGGTGCGGATATTCTCTTAAACGGAAAGGACACCACCAAGAAAACCACTACGTTTTTTTCCGTAAAAATAGATGGACTGGGAGATAAAAAGTATCTGTTAACGCTTGAAAAGGATGGTTATTATAAATGGGAAAAAGAAGTGAAAATTTTTCCTGAGATGGTAACTTGGGCAAACTATGTTCTGCTTTTTCCCAAAAAACCCAATATTCAAAAAATAGATTTCGACGGTACTCTTATACAAAGTTTCCCCAGTCTAGATAGCAAAGCAAACTTGACACTAATAAAGACCCAAAATGGTGAAGCTATATATCAAATACAAAATTCTACCGGCGAGAAAAGTCTAATCTTGGATACGGGAAAGCAAAGTGAGGATAAAAAAATTTCGGGAATTTCTATAGTTGATTGGTCAAAAGACCGCAGAAATATTTTAGTCTCAGCCAACCTAAAGAGTGAGAAAAAGTATTGGGTTGTAAATACTGATTCTAAAAATATTGAAGACTTGACTGCTTTATCTCCGATCAAGTTTGATGTGCTTAAGTTCAGCACTGCAAACAATGATGAACTATTCGGTTTAGTTGGCGGTGTACTGTCCAGAGTAAACATAAAGACAAGGAGTGTCACCAGTGATATGGAAAAACAAATTGTCTACTTCACTTTTTCGGAAAACGGGAAAATCTATTATATCAAGGATGAGAAAGGTATAAGGTCGCTGTGGCAAGCCGGCGGTGATTTAAGCGGTAAAACGAACTTATCAGATGCGATACCAGTAAGTGCTGCCTATAACTTAAAGATTGATCCAAAGGACCAAAAGGTTTTGGTACAAACCAAAGAAAATGCAGAGGTCTTTCTGCTAACGAAAGTCGGTGAGAAAAACTCGCTGACGACAATCGGAAAAAATGTTTCTTATTTTGCCTGGTCTGCCGATAGCGAACGTTTTTTATATAAAATAAAAGATTCAAATATAATTGTTTTTGAATCTGACGATTTCAAGAAAGAGAGCATGGAGTATAATATTTTGGGTTCTCAAAATTATGGAAATATAATTTGGTATGATAGTAGACATTTGCTAGCCAAAAAAGATGACAACAAGTTAGAGATTATGGATTTCGATGGAGCAAACCGGGTAACTTTGGGTGAAATGGTTCCCGACAGACTTCCGTTCTCCTCGAGCGACAATGGGGATATACTCTTCTTCTCCCCTGGTAAAGCAGATCAAGCTGTTCTCGATAGGTATATTACCGGATTCTAGTTCGGCATAAAGAATGAGAAAAGGTTGGCTAAAAATGATTTTTTCTCTTCTTTTGGTTTGGGCGTTTCAACAACTTTTTCTTTTGTAACAGTTTCCGGTTTGTAATAAATAGGGTCAGTTATATCAAGTTTTATGATAAGTCTTTTCCAACTGGTTCCCGGAGGCGTACATGTCATGAGTGTCATAACCGGAGTATCAGTCGGTGCGAGCACACTTACGTCGGTCGCCTCTACAACTGTTTTACTCTTTACGGTATAAACAAACTTCTTATTATTATAGTATGCAATGGCTTGGTCGCCCGGCTCTAGTCTATCTAGATTGACAAAAGCATAGTTGTATTTTCCGGTATCCCACCAGTAGTTTGAGCTGTGGCCTGTTATGAACGAGTTTCCTACTTCACCTGGTTTGGCAGTTCCCTGATACTGTACAACACCATTATGGAGAAGATCCTCAATTCCCTTTTCATTCTTTGTATTAGCATAAACTATCGGTACGTTGACATTTATTTTAGGTACGAGAAGGCGGCTCTCGGCCGGGATCACTTCTCCCGGTGTAAGTGCGGCAGAGTCCGCCATCTTTTTCTGAACCACATCCTGTGTTTTTATAACTGTTTTTATAGTATCTTCCTTTTTCCAGCTTATACGAGAATAAATAACAGGAAGATTGAAAAGCAGATATATACCTAGGAAAACTCCAAAAGCTGTTGCCGGATATCGGTATCTTTTCTTTTTAAAAGCATTTTTAAGCTTTGTTGTAAGTACACTGGCTTTGTTTATAGTATTGGCATAAATTGTGTGCTTTTCTTCTGTCGGTTTTTCCTTAGCTGGTTTCTTAATACCTGCCGTAGCTTGGCTTAATGAACTTTTCAGTTTTTCATGGCCATGTTCCTCTTTAAAAATTCGAAAAATCTTTTCTATCTCTGATATTTTCGGTTCATTATCAGTCTTTCTGGGCTGTTTTTTGGGGGCTTTTCTTTGCTTTTCGGTGATAGACTTAATGGATTCAAGCAGTTTGTCCTCGCCATGAGCACGGCGAAAAGATTCTAGATTTTGTTCTAGCTCAGAAAGCTTTGGCTCATTGGATTGATTTTTCTCTTTCATATTTCTCTACTCTAACATAATTGTCATTAGAAGTCAAGGTTTTAGCCATGAATTTGATTGCATAGATTTCGAAATTCAAGTATAATCATATATGTTTCCATTTACAGAATAATTATATCTTATCACAAATTCGTGCCCGCGTGGCGGAACTGGTAGACGCGCAGGACTCAAAATCCTGTGAAGGCAACTTCATGTCGGTTCGATCCCGACCGCGGGCACCAAGATATAAATTCAAAATAATAAAAAGACGCCCGTGCACAAGCGTCTTTTTATAATAGTTCAAATTTCTCGTCAGAAATTAAACGTATTTTCTTGCGATTTTGCCGATAACTGGTAGTTCCCACTCCTGGTTCTGATATGCTTTAACCATCAGCATAATCCAAACGATAAGGAAGCCTAGCCAGATTAACGGGATTAGAAGTCCAAGTAATGAACCAAGCCCTCCAGTTGCAACTGCTACTATTCCTATAATGAAAGGAAGTATGAATACTAGAGCAATCATTACAACATTAAGAATAATAGACTGCATAGCTGCAAATCTTACGAACTTATTGTCTTTTTCAATAAGGATGAAAACGATACCCCCAACGAGACCCAAAAGATATGCAAGTAATGCTGCTACATTTTGGTCAAGACCTGACCCTGATTTTTTTGCTTCTGCCATTTTTTTCACCTCCCTTCTTATTTGTAATTTATTTACTATAACAATTATTATTTATATCGTAAGTGTTTGCAAGGGGTTTTTTTGTATTAAAATGTTTGACCTGGAGGGCAATCTGTACTATAATGTTTTGGTGATTAATTTGAGGTAAGAAAGTGTCTAAAACAAAGGCAGGCGGTTCAACAAGATTAGGTAGAGACAGTGCAGGTCAGAGGCTTGGAGTGAAGCTTTTTGGCGGCCAGTTTGCGCGTGCCGGGCAAGTTCTTATTCGTCAACGCGGAACTAAGTGGGAACCCGGAGAGAATGTTTCAAGGGGTAGAGACGACACTCTTTATGCGAAAATTGACGGACATGTAAAGTTTACAAAAAAAGAACTTAAAAAATATACAGGTAAGCTAAAAAGAAAAACCATTATCAACATAGAACCAGTAGAAAAGTAAAAATCCGACGAAAAGTCGGATTTTTTGAATGCTTATATATTATTTTTCGGTGATAGCAGAAACAACTTCAATGTTAATGTCCGTTGAGACTCCGTGCCCAAGCTTCACGTGAGCTACATGTTTGCCTGCTTCTTTGATTGTTTCTGGGAACTCAATGTTTGCCTTGTCTATCTCGAATCCTTTCTCTGAAAGCGCCTCAGCGACATCTCTGTTAGTAACTGAGCCAAAGAGTTTTCCTTCTTCCCCCACTTGCATTTCTAGTTTAATCTTCGTATTTCCAACCTTCTCTGCCAACTTCTCAGTCTCACCGACTTTCTTCTCCTCGTCTTTTTTAATCTTCTCAAGTCTGGCTTCAATTTTCGTTAGCTCTTCAGGTGTAGCCAAAACAGCCAAACCTTTTTTCAGAAGAAAGTTTCTCGCATATCCATCAGGGACATTTTTTACGTCACCAACCTTATTATTTTCAATGTTTTCTAGAAATATTACCTGTACCATTTTTCTCCTTTTTTATTAATGTGGCAGTAGTTCCATTGCTTTATCCGTTTGTGGGTCTCTGTTTGCGTTGAAGTCCGCATCTGTGAGTTCAACTGAAACATCCGGCTGCAAACCCTCTTTTGATATATTGATTCCCTTTGGGGTATACCAGTGTGCCACGGTAATTTTCAGTTCTGAACCATCTGGAAGTTTCTGAACTTCCTGGACAGAGCCCTTCCCGAATGTTTTCTCTCCGACGAGCTCTCCGCGGCCATTATCCCTGATAGCTCCGGCGACAATCTCAGAAGCGGAAGCAGAGCCCTTGTTAACAAGAACTACGAGTGGATATTTATTTTTGTCCGTCATTTTTCCATGTCCGCTTGCGGAAAAGGTTTCACTCTTGTTGTGTTTTACATCCTTTTCTATGACTATTGTACCCTTACCCACAAATTCACTTGAAACGTCGATGGCGCTATCGAGAAGTCCACCCGGGTTGTTTCTAAGGTCAAGTATAACTCCCTTGGCATTCTGGCTTATGCCTGCATCTTCAGCTTCCCGGATTAATGCCGCTGTTTGATCATCAAATCTGGAAACTGTAATCTTCAAAATGCCATTATCCATTTTATAACTCACGCTTTTTGTATCGATTTGCTCTCTCTTTATTGTGTAATCTTTTTCAACACCACCGCGGTCAATGGTTAGTCTTACTTCTGTTCCGGCCTGACCCCTGATTTTTGAAACAGCCGTGTCTACAGGCATTCCTGTGGTGCTCTCGTCATTTATCTTCTTAATAACATCCCCAGCACGTATACCAGATTTTTCTGCCGGTGAACTTGGGAGTGGTGCTATGACAGTTAATTTGTCATTTTTAATACCGATTTCCGCTCCAATGCCAGAAAAACTACCGGATAAGTCGCTTTCAAATGATTTGGCTTGTTCAGGGGTAAAGAACTCAGTGTATGGATCACCTGTTGCCTGAACCATACCGGAAATAGCTCCATAAAGTAGCTTCTGAGGATCGGTATTTCCATCAAACTTAGCTCCGACTGTATCCCAAACTTTCCAAAATTCGCCAAAGTCAATCGACTTCGAACCGGTTGTATTTATAATTTGTGGTAGGATTCCGCCAGTTGGCAGTGCTCGCTCATAACCAAAAACATATCCGCCTGAAAATATAATAAAGGCGAGGAAAAGCGCTATCCAAAAATTACGTTTGTTTTTTGCCATAAAGATAACCTAAGTACTAGAACATGATACATTCTAGAGTTCAAAAAATCAATTGTCTATTTAGAGAAAGTTAATGTATAAAGTATGCGCCGTAGTTAAATGGATTTACATTATTCCTTACGCTATATCGGCTATCCATGCCCCAGTTATACTCCGAGATTCTTATAGTGCCATCACCATTAACTGCTTCCACAATTGCTACATGTCCATATCCACCGACATTGGGCATGACGATAATATCTCCAGATTTGGGGCTTTGGTCCACAGAAAAACCTTGAGAACGCGCATTCCCTATCCAGTCTCTTGCGTTACCGGCACCCGTGTTTTCTGGTGGTGGGTTACCGTGCGCATATCTCCACCAAGCCGCATAGGATGTACACTGTCCGATGTAATATCCCCATGGGTCAGGTGTACAGTGGTTTGGACAGATTTGGTTCTCAGGCGGAGGGTTACCGTAAGGATAGCCACTTGACCCGCCAGACATCATTTCGTTGTAAATTCTAACTAAGTTAGCTCTTTTTGCTGCTAGATCGCTTATTTGTGCATTTGTTTGAGTGAGTAGATTATCTTTTGCTGCTCTCTGGTCATTTAATGCCTTATTTTGTAAATCTAAGTTACCCTTTAATGTTTTAAGATCTGAGCTTTTATTCTCCAAGTCCCTCTTTTTTGTTTCTAGTTCTGCCTTTAGGCTTTTAATTTTTTCTACGGTTTCTTTGATTTTTAACTGCATGGTTTGCAAATATTCACTTCTGTCTACAAAATCAGAAAAACTATTTGAACTGGCAATCAGCTCCAGTGGTGAAGTGTTGCTTTCTTCATAAATAACACGTAAATATTCATTCAATGTTTCTTTTTGTATCTTTAGTTTTTCTTCTGCTGCCTGAATTTGGCTCTGTGTGTCTGCTATTTGGGCATTTGTTTTGTCTATATCAGTTTGTGTTGTCTGTATTTGCCCGGAAAGCTGCTGTATTTGCCCGTCAAAATTTGCAACTTCACTTTCTAGGGTTTGCGCCTGCGTTTTCTTGGCTTTTATCTGGTTGTCTAGATCTTGGATTGTCGTTGCGTGGGCAGGCTTGCTATCAGTTGGAACTATAATTAATGACATCGCAAAAAACACAACTATAACAGATGCCTTGAAAGAGGATTGTGAAAAATTGTGTTTAATTTTCTTTGCCACGAGCATTATTATAATACACTTCCTATATATTTGAAAGATTACGGTAGGTAGTTCAGAGGATTAACAGCATAGCCATTAACTCTAATCTCAAAATGAAGATGTGCGCCGGTTGACCATCCAGTCGATCCTTCTTGACCCAGATATTGTCCCTGGCCAACTGCTTGGCCAACTGAAACTGCAAGACTACTCATGTG
>JAKANV010000024.1 GCA_021823605.1 bacterium
CTTTGTCGTGATACGGCCTCATCGTCTAACGGTCAGGACATCGGCTTCTCAAGCCGGCAATCCGGGTTCGATTCCCGGTGGGGTCACTAGAAGGAACGAAACGGCTTGCAAGGGCTTTGAATCCGTTTCTGCATTTGTAATTAAAGGTATTTTCGGAAAGAGAAAGTTCGGAAAAAATAACCCGAATGATTTTGTCTTTCTCCTCCGGTTTGGCGTTTGAGTAATAAATAGAAACATCTTTTAAGAGTTCGGAAAGTTTTACCACGTCTCGCACAGTCTCTTGCATTGAAATGTCAGACGCCTGCTCCGCTTCGCACAGACTGCTCAGCTCCAGGTTAAGAGAATTCTCCTCTATAACTAATTTCTCGGCTGTATATGCCCCTGTTTTGAGCAAGGTTAGCCGGTTAGCGTTTAAGTAAGCCAGGTCCTCGCGTATCTTCTTCTTGCGCCTCTCGCTGGCTTCCAGCTTGTCCATGCGCTTGGCGTCCAAGAGAGCGATATCCGTGCTGGCCCGCGCGTCTATTTCTTCCAGCTCCTCGGCTGTGAAAGAAAGGCGGTTGATCAGCTCTCCTATTTTTCCGTCAATAAAGTTAAAATTGAAATTCTTGAGAGAATTAGGGCATGAACCACTGCACCTTGCCCCATAATACATGATTCCTTTCTTCGGATATGGCGTATAAGTGCGCCCACACACGGAGCAATACACCATTCTCCGCAACGGAGAATCAAGTAGTTCGGCGTAATGAACGCTTTTGTTTTTCTTTCCCAGCCGTTCCTGCACTAGATCAAACAGCTCGTCAGAAACTAGTGGTTCATGACTGTTACTTATTATCCAGTTTTTGTTTTCATCAAAAGTTTTCCCAGTATAGAAGCGGTTAGTGAGTATCTTGTGAATAGAGGTGAAAGTCGGGACCCTGCAAATCGGCTCAATCTGTACTCTTATGTCGTCTTCTTCCTCGGAAAGGATTTCTTCTTTGGTCCTTCGCCTCCGCACTGGTGGCATAGTGAATCCCTGCTCAATGGCATAACGGGCTAGATCGGCCAAGCTCCAGTCGCCGGTAGAGGCCATTTCAAACAGCTTTTGGATTATAGGGCCTCTTATAGGGTCAATGGGCTTGTGCTCCATTGTGCCTTGATTTAGGTAGCCTACAGGGGCCTTATTGGTGCATAATCCGCGCGCACGGCTGTTTTTGATGGTAATGCTCACTTTCTCCCTGGTAACCCTTGAATGGTGCTCGGCAAACATTCCGTCAATGTCCATGTGTAATTCTCCTGCGCTAGTCTTGTCGTATTTGGCAAAAGCAAAACGAACGTCAACGCCTGCCTTCATCAGCTTGCGGATAACTGTATCGTCTCCCTTGTTCCGGCTGGCCCTGTCCCAGCAAAGGAATATGACACCCTTGAAATACCGGCGATTAAGGAACATCACTAGCTGATAGAATTTCGGCCGGTCAATGCTGTACTGGACAGTGTTGTCTTCTCCGAAAACCAGCTCTGCGTCTTCTTTGAAACCCGAATGGCGTTCGGAAATGATTCCGTCCGTGGCAAAGCCTTCAAGAGTTATTGGCGCAATAGGTATGCCTTCACGAAAGGCAAAACGGGTATTTTCCGCCTTCTGGTATTTTATGGAGTTCTTCTGATTGTCAGTATCGTCCGTGCTCTTGCGGTTGTAAATGAGATACAGCTCTTGGTATTTGCCGTTCTGTATGTCTTCAAGAACTTGCTCTTTTGTTTTAGTCTTCGCGCTCATGGTCTCTTATAATTTTATCATTTTGCCGTCCCTTATGGCATATCCTTCGGCAAACAGTCGTTTGCGGATAGATTTTAGAACGTTGCCTAGCTCAACAAGAGAATTAACTGTTTCCTGACTGATATATGCCTGTTCCTCACGCAAAGAGGGACAACGAAGTGAGTTTATGTTGCTACACAAAAGCTCTCGTTGCCCCTCTCTAGGTTCAAAATCAGACTCACTTATTGGGCTTTCGTGTAGCATTTTCATTATATCATTTCTGCTCGCCTTTTCCATCTCTCGTGTCAATAAAATCCTCTATGGTAATTCCGGCCCTTTTTATCAGAAAACGCTTATCCTCGGTAGAAAAATAAGGTTTTCTGAATATTTTTGACAAGGTTCTGCCTCTTTTGGTCGGGTGGTAATAGCTAAGATAACAGCATTTCCGGCAGAGAGGCGTATATGTAGGGCTTGATTCATATAGATATTTAACTCTCCGCCTGCATCTGTTACATCTGAAATAGAAAATCGCTCCTCTTTCATGTCCAAGATTAGAAAGCACAAAGTCAACTTCCTGCTTATCCCAGAAATAGAATCCTTCCTTTAAGTCTCTCATGGACTTAAACCTGGTATTTTCAGGGTTATTGAGCATATCCCGAAACCTTTTCGCCTCAAGAGGATTTCGGAAATCAAAACGATAGCCTTTTCTTTCCAATTCCGACAGGCCAGTCCTTACATAATCAGTAGAACTTATCCGCCATAGCTCATCTACTGTTCTTTTTTTGAGTGTCTGGGGATACATAATCGCTAAGAGACGTTAGGAAAAATAATGTTATCGGTTAGAATCCAAGCTCCTCTGCTGTGGGTATATTACTTTCACTATCCTCAACAACGTTCACATCATTCTCATGTTCACCTTTTATATCTTCGTCCGTTATGCCGTATCGCTCTTTCCAAAAATCAAGCCTTTCTCTGTTTTGCAGAAGATCAAGGACATACCCTTTCCGTGTCTTGTATGACTTCAACTGCATCTTTGCTCGGAGATACCAGCCTATTTTTCTCGGTGTCAATTTTTCTTCAAAATCAAAGATATCTTGATTCATCTGTTCTGCTATCTCGCCGACAGTGACCTGTTTTTTCTCCTTGTCGTGTTCAAGTTTTAGAATGGCAAAGATTATATCTGATTCTCTTGAAAGTCCCCTGTCGGCAGTAAGTTCAATATCATATTTCTTAATAAACTCCCTCAATGATTCTTTTACTTCTTTTGATCCAATCACCGCTAAAAGGGGCATAATAATTTGCTGTAGTCTGGGCTGTACTCCTTCAACCGGCCTGTCATCAAATTTCAGTTCCTTTTGGTAGTTTCTGAAACGCCACATCAGAAGTTTGTTTCGCAATTCAAGGGTCTTATCCCAAAAATCATTACTTAACCGCCTGGGAATATCGTCCCGTAGCTTTCCCCGTCCCATTTCTTCTATCAAGAAACGGCTCTCTAACGCCTTATCATTGAACGTTTCCCTTGTGGCAATTATCTTTGGAGAAAAAACTTCAAAGGCTCTCATTTCCAGCAACTCTTTCCCCTGCATGCGCAACACAGTACCACCTTTTTGATATCCCATATTCAGTATTTTGATTATGTCCTGGGTCATATCGCTTGACCGCAAGTCCGCCTCATCAAGAATCAGTGTCCCTCGTATCTCGTCCAATATGCGAAAAATCGGTGCTGTAGTAGTAGCTCCGCCGGTAAATATAGGCCGGTAGCAAATAGAACCTATTGTCTGCAAAAACCGGCTTTTCCCGCTTCCAAAGTCTCCTATTGCCCTTAGGTATGGAACTTCACTAAAACGGTCGTATATCCAGCTAAAAAGCACATAATAGGAAGCGATCTGCTCAAATGCAGGCGATATATCCACGTACTTGTGTATGAATTCCTGAATGTCCACAATGAGCTCCATTTCAGTTCCGTATTCAACCGGAGCGGAAGGCAACAGAACAACCTCCTTGCTCACTATGTCGCTTCTGGCATCAAGTGGGAATATCTCGTTTTCGCCTTGTTTTATTTTTTCTAAAAAATTGATTCCTTCGTCCTTATAAATAACGAACTGGGTCTGCTGTTTTTGCTTGTCATACACCGTCTCGGCAATCTTGTCGCCAGAGACAAGCGATGCTTTTCTTATCTTCTTTTTATTCTTATTTTCATTCATATAATCTTAGTAATTAGTCTGGTAGAGTTTTTCCTTCAGCTGTTTTATGGCATAAATTAACTTCCGCGCATCAACCATGACTTCCTCTCCGTTTTCCTGGGCAAAACTGAACTCATGGATAAGTTCTTCTATTTGCGGATTTTCAACGAAAACAAAAGTTTGCCGTTTTTGATTATCCAACCGGTCAATGTTTGCAAGCTCTATTCCTTTTGCAAAAAGAAACGAAGCAAGATTGAAATTTGCTGTGCGAAAATATATATTTTTATTTTTCATGTTTAGTTTTCTCAGCTAATAATTTTGTAGCTACATATTTGATACTAATTCTTTATGCCAACAAAGAATAGTTCAGCTTTAGTAAAGTCAAAACAAAAAATACCCTTGTCCTGTAAGGGGATTTTTATATAATTAACAAGAAGTTAAGCTTAATTAAGCAAAGATGAGTTCATAGATGTCTCTGTCAATTTCGTAGCCGGAATTGTCGTGATTTTTTATAACATTCTTTGTTAAATCTAACTTATCCAATAATCTTTTGTTGATCTTTTTAATTTCCATACTTATATTTTGAGCACTTGTACTACTTAATTTTGAGCCAGCAATTTTTGTGTTTTGCGCAAGTTTTACTATATATTCAAAACGCTTATTTTTTCCATTTGTTCGGCGAAATGGACAGGACAAGTTAACTCCTTCAGAATCTTTGCTAATTGTTTTACTTTTCTTGTGTATTTCCAATATAATTTTATTATTGTCTTTTGTCTTTTTTACACTTTCAATTTCTGCCACAAATTCTTTTAATTTGTGCAAGTTTTCTGTGTTACTTGAAACAAATATTTTATCTAAGTAACCCTTGATTTCTCCTTTTGGTATTTCGTGAATATCATTAATATAAGTTTTACTTGAGAATGTATATGAATCATCATTCCTATTCTTATAAAAATTCATGGCAATATCAGACCTGAAAAGTGTTATCACTATCTCAACATTAAACTTCTTATCTTCTGGCACTAAAATTGTGTCATTCAGTATCTCATAGTTAAGTATTGTTGTAAGTTCAAGTATGTCATCAAGCTCATATCCTTTCTTGATCAACAACATAATCTTAAAAGGGAAATTATGAATTTCTGAAAGGCTACAAAGATTTTTGGCAAAATCAAAAATTTGTTTTTGTGTTTCTGACGAATATTTTAAAATTTTCGTTTTATACTTCATTTTTATACTCATTTACGCACTTTGTGCACGTTGTGAACATTGCACTAGCGTATTCTACCATTTTATTGTATGATTTAGAAGCCAATTTAATAAGAAAAAGTAGCCTAAACTCCTTACGGAGCATGGTGAAAAACCCAGTGACGTGCAAAGGACCCATCATTTAGGGATTTACCGTCACTGGTCATATCGGGAAACCGGTATGGGTAGCGAAAGCTATCGGCCCTATGTGGTGGGCTCTTTGCTATCTATTACAAACATTAATAAAATATTAATATGAAGAAGATATATTTTGTTTTGATTCTCGCAATGTTCTTTCCCCTGGTTTCCTTTGCCTCATTTGACCAGGACCTGTCCTATGGCTCAACGGGCCAGAAAGTGAACGAACTTCAGGAATTTTTAACAGCGCAAGGAGCATATTCCGGTCCAATTACTGGCAACTTTTTTTCCCTTACCCTAAAAGCCGTACAAGCCTTCCAAAACAAGGAAGGTATCACGCCGGTGTCAGGATTTTTCGGTCCACTAACAAGAACTAAGGCAAATAATATTCTCAGTTCGGAGCTGTCCGCTTCAAACGCTGATCAACAAGCTGAAACAGGATCAAGTTCTTCTTCTACTGGTACAACATCAAACATATCTTCTTCTAATCTGCCTAATGGATGCACCTCAACGGAAGGGTACAGTCCCCTAACGGGTATAAAATGCGATGCAGTAGTAGCTTCTAATCTTCCAGATGGCTGTGCCTCAACTGTGGGATATAGCCCCACTACCGGCGTGAAATGCGATATGATTTCTAATCTTCCAGCTGGATGCACACTGGCTTCGGCATATAGTGCAACAACCGGCCAGCCATGCTCAGGGGCTGTTTCTAATCAAACTTCTAATACTTCAACTATAAGCCAGTCCAATACTTCTTCTACACAGCAACAATCAAATAACATCCCGAACACTGCAAATAATTCCAGCAGTTCTTCATCCCCTTTCGTTGACATAAAGGCGGACGGGTCGGATGGACCAATTACAATGTCCACAGGAGATTCTGCCACAATCTCTTGGACATCACGAAACGTGCTTGATTGCGGTATTACAAATAATGGCGGAAGTTGGAGCGGAAATTTCGGTACGTCAGGGAGTAAACTTGAAGGGCCTTTCTCAAAACCAACCACCCTTACGATAAGTATCGGGTGCTCCGCGCTTGTAAATAATATCGTGACTCCATACGCTGTTTCTGACTCAGTAACGGTAAACGTAGTTCAACAAGGATCATCAGTCATTACAGGAAATATGTCTCCAAGCGATATAGTTAAAATTGAAAAAGTCACCGTTAGTTTACCTTCGGACAATCCCCCTGCTCAAACGATATATACTACCAATAACGTGCCATTGTTAAACTTTACTGTTCAAGCTAATAACTCCGATCTTACTCTAAGAAAGTTACCTATTCAAATTTCTTCCTCCTCTGCTAATGTTGCTAATGTTATACAAACATTGAAATTATATAGAGATGGTACTCTCATTGATTCTGTGGATGGCACAAATGATGCATATACCGTCGATAGCAAGAGCGGATCTATCACCACAACTCTCAACAATGGAAACAGCACAACTGCAGGGTATTATTTTGACAACATTCTCTCTAATTACAATAAGATTAATGCTGGTTTTCCTATTGAATTTGTTGTAAAAGCAGATATAAAGGCGGTTAATGGTAATTCTTTCCATGCGTCCATTGCAAATGCAGATATAATTAGTGTATCTAACTTTCCCATTTATGACTCTAACGGCGATCAAATCTTAGCTGGTAGCGCTAATCGTATAGGTTCAGCAGTAGGTAATGATCAGAATTATATGCCGAATAGTGTAAGCGTGGTTGTGGGTTCAGCTACTATGAACCAACCAACATATGACAACAATGGTAATAAAGTTTCTAGTGCTACATGGATAATCCCATTAACATTAACCGCGAATGGACAAACCCAATATATTGGCAAATCGGTACAACTGGCTACTACAGCTTCCGGTCAAAATGCTTTTGCTGTAACCTTCTTTGACGGGGCTACGCCAAATACTGCAGACACTGTATCTTCCGCCATTCTGTCTATTCTTTCATCTGACGCCACTTCGGAAAACAATGGTTATCGCTTGGACGTTGGAACGGCTAGACATTTTACCCTTACAGCAACTATGACTTCTCCTGTTAATGCCGATCATCAGTATGGAGTTTGGCTACAACAGATTCAGACTTTTACTGATTCTGGCCTGACTAGCGGTATAACTGACCAGACTCTATTACCAATAGTTTCTTTCAAAACTGGACTGCAACAAGTTCATAACTAATTGAATTCACTACCCTCTCCTTTATCTTTTCTTTAAGCTATATGCTTATAGTAAATTTTAAGTTATAATTCATAGCAATGAAAGAGTTCCTGAAGAAAAACTGGTTCAAATTAGGTACTCTTATCGTTGTTATCTTGGTAGGTTTTTCTGCTATATATTACGGTGTATATTTACTTCCCAAACTCCAACAGCAAAATAATTTAGCAATGGTGCAAGCCAATAATGTCTCAAGCAATTTAGATGCTCAACAAAAATGTGCAAATCAAGCAGTATGGTTTTGGAAAAATGGAGGTTATGGTAATAATGGTCAACCAAACGAAATGGATTCATATACTGACCACTGGAATACAAAGTTAAATAAATGTTTCATTCTCACTATTCTAACTTGGACCACAGACAATAGCGCTAGTGTTCAGCTTACTGATGAAGAAATATATGATGCTTATGGCGGTCAAAACTATGGGAATGTTTTAATAAAAGGCGAAGGAATTGGTTGGTTAGCTCAAACAGTGCAAAACTGTCGACTGATAAAAAATGGTATTGCTAGTGACGAACAGTCCTGCATCACGCAAGCAGAATTTGATAATTATATAAATCCATTAATGAGTGATTAATAGGTCACCATATCCAGTTCTTTTATACTTTTTTTAATAGAATCCCCGTATTGTAGAAGTTCGGAAAGCCAACTTAATTGGTCACCCGGGCGTAAAGCAGACAAAAAAAGC
>JAKANV010000025.1 GCA_021823605.1 bacterium
GAGAAGGCTCGCAGTCTCTCATCCATACTGCGCACGACGAGAATCGGCTCGTCGGCGATGGTTGTTGTGAAGTAATCGCCCGGCTCGGCGACCTGATCGAGGCGGCCAACTAACTGCCATGTGCGTGAAAAGAGTTTCGCTTTTTCTCGGTCTAGTGGCCTGTCGGTAAAGTTCCGCAATGAATTCGAATTAAAGAGGGCGTGTTGTTAAGCCAATAATGAAAGTCAAAATCGAGATCACAATGAGAATTAAGGAAATATTTCTGAGTGAAGTAAATGATGGAGGCGGATTTTGGTCAGGCCCTTGCCCTTGCGTGGGAATTTCCGGAGGAATGTAGGGGGGTTGAGGCCCCTGCACTGTATTTTCGGATGGATTAAAAGAGTTCTGTGGGGTCTGTCCGTAACTCCCGGGTTGAGTATAAGGACTTTGTGGTAGATTTTCCGGTTGAGGTTCAGGATTCTGGGGTTCTTGGTATCCGTTATAGTTGTTGTTAAATTCTTCGTTTTCCATATAATATGTTTATGCTTCTATTATGCCTAAAAAAAATCGTTTAGTCAAATTTTGAAATATGCTCAAGCTTGAGCATTATTCTCGATTAAGCCTTGAAAGAAAGTTATTTCTATGGTATTATGTTTAATCTTGGACCTTGAATAACGAAATTTAGAACTGCGACTTGTCTGCAACTTAGTTAATATAATAAGTTGTATTCAAACTCAGTTCTAGTAATTGGCAATCCAACTGAATGGAGAGTGATAGTTATGGAAAATCAGGAGGAAACGTTCGTGTTTTTGAAGCCGGACGGACAGAGAATCGAAGTCATATCTGACTTTCTCTCGATGAGCAGCATGGCCGGTCTCGTAGTTAGCAAGTTCAGGGTGGTTTCACCCACTCTCGAGCTTTTCAAGCAGCACTACGAGGAGTACAAGGATGCACCGTTTTTCGGCGACATGTATGCCTACCTGATGCGCACCGGTATTATTCCGGCGATGATTCTCAGCGGCGAGAATGCCGTGAAGAAGGTAAGGGAAATCGTCGGCGCGACCAAGCCATGGGAAGCCCAGCGCGGCTCCATCCGGTACAAGTACGGATTTCATGAGCCGGGTATCGGAGGCATTCTCTACAACGTGATTCACGCCGCGGATAGCGTGGGGAACGCGACGAGGGAAGAAAACCTCTGGTTACCGCATCCCATTACCGTCTAGAGTACAGCCCTGAAGGAGCATATGAAAAAGCCCCAAGCATCGGGGCTTTTTCAATTGGAAAATTTCAGATAAACCGACAATGCTCTAGTTCGGTCTTTCTACTATAATGCTCGCATGAAAGGGAAAGCGTATACATTGATTGTTTTGGGATTTCTAAGCATCCTTATTGGTATTGTCGTGATTGTTGGCAGTATTCTCATGGAGGTTAAACTCGTCGATTCTGTATATAAGGCTTATCAGCCAATCGGCGACACTTATAATGAAGTCGACATGAAGCTAACAAATGTCGAAAATGACATTTCTGGGTTGCAAACGGATTTCAACGCTTTTACTGGTCAGCTCTCAGCTGTTACCGGGACTATTTCTGACCAAACAAGGCAAGTCTTAATTAACGGCATAAATGCACTTGAACCCAAGGTCACAAATGCTGAAAATATTTTGGGAATGGCGAAAGACTCAGTCAACTCCATAAACAGCAAAGTCGACCTCATAAATTCACTGGGCGTCATAAATCTACCCAAACTGTCAGGTGACAAGGTAAGTCAGGCGAGTGACAAGATAGATGGTGTTCAAAGCTCTCTGAACAATCTCAAGTCCGACTTATCGAGCGATGGAACCCGCACCAAACCGGTGTTAAGTGCCGTCAATCAGGGGTTAGATCAAGTGCAGACAACGGTCAAAAACTATCACAGTGACATAAGTGATGCGCATAATAAGGTGAAAAATCTGAAGGACTTCATTATTCTTTGGAGCTCAGTTGGCACAGTATTTATAGTTCTTTTCTTCCTCTGGACGATTTATTCATTCATTTCTCTCATAAGGAATCAGTTCACAAAGCTAAAATCTATTTCAAAATCAGATAAATAAAAAGTAGTAGGACGAGGCACTGGACGATCCAGCTGTTTTCGGTCAGCCAAGCATTTGCTTTGGGCAGAAACTTCTTCGACCACTTATTAAATATTAAAGAAATTATGAGCGGCAGGGCAGCAAAAAGGGCGGTGGTGAGCAAAAAGGGAAGCGCATCAAGCAAAGATTTGTCGTGCAGGCTCAGGTAAAAGGCAACAGACAACATCACAGAGAGGTCAGTCGGGGCAGTATAGACAAGCACGAAACCAAGCTTAAAATTACTTTTTGCATTACCGGCCATGATGATTTTCATCCATCTGGGAGTGACTTTCTTGTGGCGGTCACGATAGTTTTTGTATATTCCAAAAGCCAGCAGAGCAACTAAGGCATATTTTATGACTGTCACAAGCGTCGACTGTCCGCTGTCGGAGGGCGCACTAATCTTAAAGAACCCGATAAGAAACATTATCGCCAAAGTACCGAGTGATGCGGCGATAAATATACTCAAAATGTAAGCCAAAGATGCTTTTACGCGGTTCTTCCCTGTCAAAATAAAAAGCGCTGAGAGGATTTGCGGCCCCAACATCATGATTGTTGCCATTGGTATAACTTTTATACTTTCGCCCATGCTCCAAATATAAACAGAATGGAGTCAAAAAGTAACGTCTCTTTTGACAAAAAACCGCGAGAGAAAGAGAGAAATTCGTGCTATAATTTCCCGTATGGAAATATTTATTATTACCGGTACGAGCGGAACGGGAAAAAGTACTATTTGCAAAGCATTACAAAAAAGCCACCCAGAGTTTGCCGCTCATGATATTGACGAAGATGGTGTGCCAAGTAATCCAAGTATTGAATGGAGAAGAAAGCGTACGAAAGAACTGCTTGCAAAAGCGATTAAAGATTTTGAGCTTGGAAAAGTATCTGTGTTATGTGGAGTAATCGTTCCTGAAGAAGTTAGGAGTTTAAGCGATTATGATGAATCCCAAAACATTCATTACATCTTTCTTCATTTAGATAAAGATGTAATAAAAGAAAGATTATCAGAACGCAATTATTCTGATAAAGAAGTTGATGACCACTTAAATTGGGCTGAGCATTTAGAAAAATTGGTCAAAAAAGAAGATAACTTCTCAACTATTGATGTAACAAACAAAACTGAGGTACAGGTTCTGGCTGAAGTTTTGAACCGAATTAATTAACTCACGAAGGTGAGGGCGGTGCCGCGTTTGTTTGCGCGCCCTGTTCTGCCGATTCTATGAACATAGTCCTCGTAGTTTTCCGGCAAATCATAATTTATGACATGAGTGACATCGTCGATGTCGAGTCCGCGAGCAGCTACATCGGTGGCGACCAAAATATTTACATGATTTTCCTTGAAGAGTTTCAGGGCTTTCTCTCTTTTGTTCTGAGCTTTATCACCATGAATAGACGAACTTTTGAATCCTCGTTTTTCGAGATCTCTTGAGAGATTTTCTACTCCTCTTTTTGTTCTTCCAAAGATTAAAACTTTTTCGCATTCCGGTTTGTTTAGGATTTCATGAAGAACTTCTATTTTTCGCTGGTCGAAGCTGACTTTCACAATGTCTTGTTCTACATTGTCGGAGGTGACAGTGGTTTTTACTGAAACGGTGACGGGATTGTTCATGAAACTCTGAATTAAGCTACTAATTCTTGGAGAAATGGTAGCGGAGAAGAAGAGCGACTGCTTGTTCTGTGGAAGCTTCGAAAGGATGAGCTTGATATCGTTAATGAAACCCATGTCGAGCATTCGGTCTACTTCGTCGAGGACTATGTTTTGTGTTCCGGCGAGATTTAATCTGCCTCTTTTTATCAAGTCATTTATTCTCCCAGGTGTGCCGATAACGAACTGAGGATTTCTGGAAAGTTCTGATATTTGTCTACCAATTCTAGCCCCGCCTATACACTGAACGCTGCGAATTCTCATATTTTTCGAAAATTCACGAAGTTCGATATCTATTTGTGAAGCAAGTTCGCGGGTAGGAGTAATGATTAGAACTTTCTGGTTCTGACCCGTGAATACTTTATTTATCAGTGGAATTATGAATGCAGCGGTCTTTCCTGTGCCGGTAGCGGCAACGCCAATGACGTCTCTGCCTTCGAGGGCGCTAGGGATAGCCTGATCCTGAATAGGAGTCGGAGTCTCGTAGCCTTTGACAATAATATTATTTTTGAGTTCTTGGCAAACCCGAAAGTCTACGAACTTATTTTTTGGCACATACTCTTCGACTTCTGCAACCGGAACGGCTTTCTTGATAAATTTGTTCTGGTCTAGGACGCTTTTCTTTACGCCTCGGAATCTCTTCGGCCCTCTGCCAAAGTTAGACTTGGCACCGCCAAAACTAGAACGTGAGTTACCACCAAAAGAAGCGGCTTTTCTCGGTGCGCTGCCAAATGAAACATAAGAACCCTGAGCTGACTGGTTTCTTGATTTATTTCTACTTCCTGAGTTCTGTGAGGTATTTCTTGAATTACCTCGGTTTTTATTAAACGAGTTGCCCGATACAGTTCGGACAGAACTAAATTTCTGAGACATATACTCTTTCTTTCATACATTATTTGGCCGTCAGTATGAACTTTTGAGTATAATTTTTCAATTAGTCTCTACATGTAGAGTCTCGTTATCCATAAAAACAACTGATTAACTATATCATAAACAAAAAACTTTGTCGAGGGTTTTGTGGTCTTTCGTTATTATAAAGATTCTAAATTCAGGAATCTCGAGATATACTATACTTATTATGCCGTGGTATGTAATAGCTCTTGGATCTGCACTTTTTGTCGGACTATATGATATAGCCGAGAAGAAAGTACTCACAAAGGAGAATGATCATATTTTCTTGCTCATTTCTTCTTTAATTATGCTTGTTTTTTCATTGCCTCTGATTTTCTTGGGACAAGTCGCATCAATCGATTTTCGAGTGTTTCTTCTTATTTTCTTGAAATGCGTTTTTGCTGTTACTCTTTTTATATTTACCGCTAAAGCTATAAAACACCTGGAAATATCCGAGTTTGGTCCGCTCATGAACCTTGGTCCGCTCGTGCTTTTTATACCTTCTATTTTCTACCTCGGAGAGAGATTCACCATCACAAGTATCTTGGGCGTCTTGCTGATAGTTTTCGGAACTTATGTGGTTGAGCTGAAGGACGGCTGGAAATCGCCATTTAGACAGATTTGGAAGAACAGGTATTTTCACTTCATATTAATTTCCCTGGTTTTTACAGCTCTTGCAGCGACGATGGACAAGATTATTTTGGGGGGCGAAGTAAATGTAACTACTTTCTTCTTTTATAATAGAGTGATTATCGCCGGACTCCTTTTTGCCAGCTATTTTGTACTAAAACAAAAAACGGACCGAATCCATGTGACTTTAAAGAGGTCGTTCTGGTGGATTCTGGTTGCTGCTGTTTTGTTTATGTTTGCTGACTACTCTTATTTTTCGGCTGTGGCTATTCCGGCAGGACTAATCGCGCTGGTTATCCCGCTAAAGAGAATGTCTACTTTGATTACAACGGTTCTAGGTGGGGAAATGATGAAAGAGGACAGGTTGCTTCGAAAAAGTATCGCCTGTCTTATCATGATTGCCGGCGCGGCGTTGATAGTTTTGTAGGCTTATTTGTCAGCCGATTTGGTTTTTGATATGATGGGATAGAATGAAAAAAGTGGTGAGGAACATAAAAAAGCAGCTCCGTCAGAACAAATACTTAAATCCGGTTGTAACAGCGATTGGTCTGTTTTTTATATTTCTGGCGGTTCTGGGTGCGTTTCTGCCATTTGTTCCGGGGTTTGTATTTCTCATCATTGGTCTTATAATACTTGGAGAGGAATTTTTCTTGACAAGATGGATTATGAAAAAGTTGCCGGAGAATGTCAGGAAGAAACTAGAAAATAAGAAAAATAGAGGTAAGTGAAATGGCGAACCAGCAGCTAAATAATTATATAAAAAGAGAGTATGAGCTCGGGAAAAATAAGAAAGAAGTAGAAAAGATTTTGCTTGATGCCGGCTGGCATAAAGATGCTATTGCGGATGCATTTAAAGATGTCAGTAATGGACCAGTAACTCAGGTCAAAAAAGATGCGCCAAAGGTAAAAGCAAAAAAACCACACTATACTTTAATAGGAATAATTGGAGTGTTGGTCGGCGTATTGCTAGCAACAGCCGGGTTTATTTTTTTTCAGTTAGATATTCAAAAAAATACTCCTCAGCAGAAAGCAGATACCGGGTTTGAGGCGCAAAAAAATAGTGACGGTCAGAGGATAGCAGATCTCTTAAAAATTCAAAGCGCATTAGAGGAATATTACAAAGTAAGTAAAGCCTATCCTGACTTGCTGGACAAACTTTCGGACATTCCGAAGAGCCCAAGCGGTTCAAGTTATGCTTATACGCCGATAGGAAACCCGCCCCAGTCATATACTCTGAACGCCCAGATGGAGAATGTTCAAAGTGCAGACGCAAAAGTTAAGGACGGATTTTTGACTTTGAAAAACCAGCAGGGGAAAAAGTAAGCTATGTTCGTTACGACCCACACCATTGTTGCATCGACTATAGCTATCAAAACCGGAAACCCCTACATTTACCTTCCATTTGCCGCCGTTGATCATTTTGCTTTGGACACGGTGCCGCATTTTGGCGGGAAGTGGGCAGGTAAAAACTTCAAGGTACTGACGGCTCTTGACGCTACTTTTGGGATAGGCCTTTTTTTGATCCTTGCAAGGTATACGAAGTTTTCGATATTGATTCTGTTTGCAGTTTGCCTTCTCGCTGGCTGGCCGGATCTGATACTGGCATATCAAAAATTTATAAATCCCAAACGATTAAAAAAGTTTGGCGAATTCCACGCCGGAATACAAAAATCAGAGAGTTTTCCGGGAATAATTATTGAGGTCGCAATAGTTTTGGTATGTCTTCTGCTGATTTTTGTATAAAAAAGCTTGATTTATTTTTTAATATTTGCTAAACTCTATAAAGCTAATTAAAAGGCGACGGATGACAAACGAACTTACAGCTAAATATGTGAGCGGAAGAAACTAACAAAAGTCTTAAATTGTGCTTGAGTAGGTCCGCTAGAAGGCGGATTTTTAAATTGTCTTGACCAAATTGGTGTGAACACGATTCAAATCAGTTCAGCCAAGACAAAAAAAGGACTTTGACAACTAAATAGCGATATGACATACCAGCCTTGAGTGTATGTATATCGTGATGGGTAAATGAATTATTGCAATTCAAATCGAACGAAAAAATCCAGTTGATGATTGCTGGTTAACCCACGCACATATTTTTCTTTTGAAAAATGTATGCGGGGTAAGAAAAAATCATTAAGTCAAGTAAGAGCATATGGTGGATGCCTTGGGATTTCAGGCCGATGAAGGACGTAGTAAGCTGCGATAAGCTTCGGGGAAGTGTTAAACAACTTTTGATCCGGAGATTTCCGAATGGGGCAACCCGGCTCGGGTTATACCGAGTCACTCTCGACTGAATACATAGGTCGGGCAGAGGGCACGCGGTGAACTGAAACATCTAAGTAACCGCAGGAAAAGACATCAACCGATATTCCGTAAGTAGTGGCGAGCGAAAGCGGAAAAGCCAAAACTTTTTATATTTATAAGCTTATGGGCGTTGTATAAAGAGTGTTGCGAGGTAGACATACTCCTTTTGGAGACTAACTTTGGGATGCGGACAGATTCAGGATTTATCTTGAAAATGTCTAATTCCGAAATTAGGACCAAAGACCATAATCTTTGGGTAAGGTAAAAAAATTAGAGTTTTAATGGAATGTGCCTGGAAAGGCCGACCACAGAGGGTGATAGTCCCGTACATGAAAAGATTCTTGTCCTTATATGTTTATTCTCTAGTACTACGGAGCCCGTGAAACTCTGTAGGAATCTGGGTGGACCACCATCCAAGGCTAAATACCTGAAATCACCGATAGTGAACTAGTACCGTGAGGGAAAGGTGAAAAGAACCCCTGTTAGGGGAGTGAAATAGAATCTGAAACCGTATGCTTACAGACGGTCGGAGTCCGGCATTTGCCGGATGACGGCGTGCCTTTTGTAGAATGAGCCAACGAGTTAACTTGTACAGCCGGTTAAGCCATGCGTGGCG
>JAKANV010000026.1 GCA_021823605.1 bacterium
ACCATAAGAACTGCCCGTAGTGAGCCGTCCTTTAAAACAAGGCAATCATCCTTTATTTGGTCGATTGAAAGATGTTTCTGTGTGCTTTCAAAAGCTTGTCTTTGCGCGTTTTTGGCTGAAGTTTTCCTTGGAAAAAACATTATTCATCCTTCGGCTTTAATTTTTCATCTATTGTGTATTTGGAAGTATCCGGATATTCATAGTCAAACTTTTTCTCTGGATCAATGCTCGCCATCTTCGAAATAGTGGGCTCAGGTTTTGTATTCTTTGACTCCACTTCTTCCCGAGCCTTTTCAAGTTCTTGCTCTATTCTCTCGCTGCTTCCCTCTTCGAAGATGTCCCCAGCCTGATTGCGTGGTTCTTGCATTTGATTAACACTATAAGCTCCCCCAGTATCTACTGTGAGCGAGATTTCCTCAATTTGTTTTTCTACAGATGTCAGAGGCTGCTTTATGGGGTTTCTTGCTTCGGGTGTCTGCGCCTTTGCCTTTTCCTCTTCGTCAGGCTTTCGGACGGGCTTTGGTTTTTCGATTTCTTTTTTCCATACCCTTTGTCTGGGTTTCGTGAAAAATTGTATCAAAGGAAGTGTAAAAGTGTATATTGGACGCCCGTTAAAAGGCAGAAAGCCTAAAATTATAAACAAGGAACCGAAAAACCCCCCGACAATGATTGATGGTATGAAACTGAGTCCTAGTCTCATAAATATGACCAAACAAAGTATGGCAGTTACAGCCGCGGCAAAGATAAAACCGAACCCTTTTAGTGTAAAGGGGCCGACTATTTTGTCTTCTATATCTACTTCTTGAGGTATCTTGTACTGCATTTTGCTCCATTATTTTTTATTTTTCCCATGGTGGTTTTACATCACCAGCGTGAGGGTGTTCTTTACTTCCTCCTCCTACATTTGGAACCACTATTTTGGGGGGCTCTGTCTGGCCCGTTCCGCCAGAAGCATTAGATTGCCCGCCGCCTCCTTGTGTTGGGGAGCCGGGCAGACTATCTCTAATGGCTTTTGCTTTTTGCTCGAAGTCAGCTTTGTCTGCGCCCTTTGCGTTTCTTTCATAGTTTCTTGCCAGAGCTTGCATGCTCTCTTTAGAACTAGAATCAATAGCAGATGAAGCGAGTATTTCAAGATTTTCCTTGTTGGCCCCACGTAGTTGATCGGTATTGAAGCCACCTGAATAAACGCCATTGTCGTCTGGTATTCCTTCTATGTCAGGATTTATCATGCCGCCAACTTGCCCAATCCCAAGTTGGTTAAGCATGTCTGCTTTACGAGTGCCTTGGCCATCCTCAGTGGTTCGTAATTGATGCAAACCATTATCTTTTAACATTTGTTCGTAATCGCCCGTTGTTTCGAAGTATTCTCTTACATCTTTATTTGCCGCAGTTTTTTCGTCGAACTGCTTATTCATCGCCAAAGATTCCATAACATGGGTCCTACCACCACCTCTATTATCTTCGAAGTCTTTAAGCCAGGCTTGCTTGTCTGCTGATAATTTTGATCGGTCTAAAACACCACGAGCATAATCTTGTTTCTCCTTTTTTGACATAGGGCCATCGCTTACTGCCTTTGCTATTTCTAGTGTTCTTGCTCTTGAATCCTGTGCTGTATATCCTGTGATGTACTCACCGTGCCTGGTGTCACCAAATTTATTCCTCATCATCTTATCAAAACTATCCAGGTTTTTAGCGGCCCTTCTCTTGCCTCTGCCTTCAAAAAAGTCTCTAGCTGTTTTGGGGCTGTACTTAACACCAGGTATACCCTTTTTACCTGTAACTCTATCGCCAACCTGGCTTTTGATTGCATTCCCTATCATACCGCCGACATTACCTAGAAGTTTGAGAGGAACGAAAATGGCGACAGGGATTGTGACAAGAGCGATGAGAGTAAATGCAAACTGGGCAAAGAGTTTGGAGATTTGATCTATTGCGCCATCAAAAATGTTCCCCGGCACATTAGAGAAGGTGGTTTGTATCAGATCTTTTAATGGGCCATAGCCACTTTGCTGCGCGCCGCCGCTTATAGATATGCCTATGGCTAAAAGCATGAGGGCGATAGGATAGAAGAAAGACCATTTTATAAACATATCCCACCACTTTTTAAAGCCACTGACTGTCCATGGCATAACATTCAGGGAAAACGCTAGAGGCGAAACTACTACCAAAAAAGCAAGGAAAAGAGCTCTAAGCAGTAGGATAATTCCTAGGATTGACAGGAAAAGCCAAGCCACGATGGAGACCAACAGCAACATAAGTGACGCATAAAAGTTCACAGGGCCTACACAATCTGTGCAGTAATCCGCAAAGATTTTACCAAACATATCCCAAGTAGAATACAGGTTAACATGTAAGGCTCCCGTTACAGCATTTGCCAGTGCATTAGAAAAGTTTATAAGTGTCAGGCAGGCGTATTTACTGAAAATCACAGCGACAACGGCGAGTGCCAGTCTGGGTATCATTCGATTGACTCCCCACTCCTCTATTTTGACTTTAAGGATATTCATTATAGCGATAATAATAATTGTAAAGCCAAAAATGCCGAGCGAAAGGTCTCTGATTATTTTCCAGTTTTCAGTAACGGCGGAGGTGGTCAAGAGGTAGGTTGTGAAAAAGACGCCTATTTTTACCAGTAGAAAACCTAGGAAAAAGAGCGACCCTGCGATTGCCCGAATGCAGAGTGATAGAATCTCCCACACCCAGTCCATGGGGTTCCACCATGCTGCGAAAGTAACGTTTGGAACTATCACAAGGGCTAGCAGAAACAGAAACAAAAAAAACGGCAACAAGATGTTTGTTATCCGTTTTTTTGATAAAGAATTTATGAATGCTTCTTTTAGGCTTACCCTCATGCTAATAATATATATTTTAATTTTGTGAGGCGCAAGCTTTTTCTAAAGAGTTTAGCTAGAGGAGCCTTGCAGTAGAGCGATAACTCCATTTACCAAAACGAGTGAAAGTGCGATGATAGCTATACCTACTAGAGCGTAGATGATGGTTTTCTTAGCACCCTCGGCTTGAGTTGGGTTGCCTGCGGAGATTATGTATCTAACGCCGCCAATAACAAGCATTAGAACTGCTACAGCTCCGGCAATGCCCAAGACCCAGTTTGTTACGTTTTGTATTATGGCACTGAGACTGGTGTTAATCTGCGGGATTGTTTCTGCATAAGCGCCCAACGGGAACATCAGCGCACTGGCTGATAGTGTAACTGCAATTACTTTTCGTTTCATTTCTCTCTCCTTTATTTTTTATTATTTATTTAACCCGAACCAGTTGTCATAAC
The DNA here is from genome assembly GCA_021823605.1 of bacterium. Classification (GTDB taxonomy): domain Bacteria; phylum Patescibacteriota; class CPR2; order UBA1875; family JAJYID01; genus JAKANV01. The sequence goes on from JAKANV010000026.1 coordinate 3,287, forward strand.
ATTTATGACAAGCTGTATAATTACTTTCGATAACACTACTATTATAAGCCCTATTATTGCGCCGACAAGAGTTTTTTTTGCGCCTTCGGCTGCAGCCGCATTACCGGCAGAGGTTATGTATCTAACGCCTGCGATAATAATCATTAAGGTTATGACTGCCCCTACAATCCCGAGCGCCCAGGTTGTTACACTGTTTACAACACACAACACCTCAGCGCCATTCGGATCTGAAGGATCGTCCAGCGGACATGCGCCAAAAATTGGTCCGCCGATAGCTGCAAAACTTTTGGAGGGATAGAGTAAAAGAGCGGCAAAAACACCTGCTATCATCTCAATTGGCTTTTTGTTTAGTAACATTTGCTTCATGGCTTTTTTAATAAGTCTCAGCCCCAAGTAGGGCCAGTATTACATTCATTCCTACAAGCAGAGCGATTCCTAACATAGCGTAATAAATATGACTTTTGGCCTCTTCAATCCTTTGCGGGTTTCCTGCTGCGGTCGCATACATTACTCCACCGAAAATAACCTTAAGGACTGCAAGGCCAAGTATTATGCCCGAGCCTGCAGTAATGATGCCTTGACCGTAGGATTTAAAGGTATTTCCTGGAAACTTAAAACCACCATCCATCTGGTCGTGGGTCCCCGCATCTGCACAGTTGGGATTTGTATAGTCGGGGGCATCATAGTTACAAGGCCCATCGTCTGGTGCTGGACAACAAGCAGGATTTTCGCCTCCACCTGAGCAACCAGGGGTAGGATTGTCACAGCCGGCATAAGCGACTTTGCCCCCAGGGCCTTTTAAAAGAACAGGAAAAGAAACGATTGCAAGACAAGCTGTCATCAGCATAAGTGCGATGTAAAAAGACGAAAAAAGTGCCTTTGAATTTATCATAAGCCTATTATAGAGCACCCCTTGATTTTTTGTAAAGAGTTATAAAGAAACAGAATTTCAGCAGACTGATGCAAAAAAAGAGAGCCCCGAGACGGGGCCCTCTCGGGGCTGCTGTTCTTCGACTTCAGTTGCTTCAGTTTCTCGCTGGCGGAGGTGTGATGATCGTCCCATCCGGGTTCTGATCCATATGTTTGGGATGGGCTCCGAGGACCTCAGCGCTAGCGATGCTTGCCGCAGCGTTGTACTCGCTTACCAGGCTGTCAAGCCCGGCTTTTGCTCGGTCGGCTTTGTTTGCCGCCGCTTCTTTCTGGCCTGACCCATCCCATGCTTTCTCGCAGTTTGCGTTGTCATTGCCGTGACAACTGTCTTTGACGTAGGCGCCATGCGCCCGGTTCACTTCTGCAAGCTTGCTTATGAGGTCCGAGTTTGCCGATCCGATTGCGACCGACTGAGTCTCGAACCAGGATGACGGCTTGACTGAGGTGTCGTTGCTGGACGAGCTGCTGGATACATCAGGGTTGGCCTGGGCCGGTGCTGCCTGAGCCTGGTTGGCGTTTGCCGCTGGGGCAGACGCTGCGGGCTGGTCGCTCGAAGGCTGGACGTTGCTGGCCGGTGCGTTGGAATCGCTTCCGCCGAACGCTGCCATCACCAGGATGCCTATTGCGAGTATGCTCAGTGCGAGCCCGGAAATGATCCCGAGGGTCTTCATCGGGTTACTGCTACCGGACTTATAGGTGTTGCGCGGGGTTGTTGCTGCTCCTGCCATTGTGACCTCCTTAGGTCTTTGTCGCTCTTCTCCGGAATAATTTTTACGCAAAACCGCAAACTTCGCGGGGGATTCGGGTTGAGTAAACAACTGATTATTTAGTTATCGAAACTTGGAGCATCAACCTCAAATCAATCGAAGTTGATTGTGCCTAAAATAGCACAAAACCCTTATCTTGTCAATAGTTTTATTACCTAAAAATGTTCGTATAAGAAGAAAGATCCAGAAGTAAGCAAACAAAAAAGAGGCTCTCTTGCCTCTTCAATGTATTCAAGATTAAATTAAGAAGCTTTGACTTTGACTTTCTTGGTTTTGGTTTTGACCAGTTTTGGCACTCTGATGGTCAAAATTCCACTTTTGAAGGTCGCTTCCGCCTTTTCTGCATTGCATTCTACCGGCAGTATAACCTGTCTTGCAAACGAACCCCAGTAGCATTCCTGAAAATGATAGCCTTCCTGGTCAACTTCCTTTTCGTCGTATCTTTCGCCTCGGATAGCCACAGATTCATTCGTAACGTCTATATCGATGCCTTCAGGGTCTACACCTGCAACCGGTGCTTTTACCACGACTGCATCTTTAGTTTGGTAAACATCAACCGCAAGCTGGCCTTCCACATCTTCGCTGCTCCAGCTGCTTTCGGTTAACCCTCCTGCGAAAAAACCTTCGTCAGTAAGAGAATCTTTTTTCATTATGCCCTCCTGCAAATTTTTAGATTATAATGGTAAATAAAATATAGCAGAAGGCGGATAAAAATGCAAACTGTTTTTTCAAAGAAAATTAGCGATTTTTTACTTGATATCGTTTTCCCCAAGAAGTGTGTTTCGTGCGGGAAGCTCGATACTCTTTTTTGTGAAAAATGCAGAGGGAAAACTATATTTTTAAAGACCCAAAACTGTCCATTTTGCCTGAAAATCACTCCTCGGGGACGGGTTTGCCCAAGCTGTAAAGGGAAAAGTGCTCTTACGGGCGTTTATGTTGTGGCTCACTTCGAAGAATCGTTAAAAACAGCTATTCACAAGTATAAATATGAGTTCGTGAAGGCACTGAAGGATGATTTGGCCAATATAGCTTGGCCTTACATGGAAGATTTCCCCAAAAATGCAGTTCTGACTTGTGTGCCTTCAAGTTCAAAGAGGCTTGCCTGGCGCGGATATAATCAAGCAGAAGAAATTGCCCGGATTCTAGCACAAAACACGGGAATGCGATTTTATCCGAACCTGCTAAAGCGTACTAAATACGTAACTCCTCAGACTCAGCTAAACAGGAAAGAAAGACTTGAAAATGTAAAAAATGCCTTTGCGGTAGGCAAAAAGATGGATTTATCAGGAAAAACGGTAATTATCTTTGATGATTTAGTGACAAGCGGGGCGACGCTAAACGCTTGTGCTAGTGAGATTCGTAAATTGGGTGCAACTCGAGTTTGGGGATTTGTGCTTGCGAGGAATAAGTAGCGAAAATTAACATTCAAAATAGCCGGTTAGGCCCTTTGGGTCGGAGTCATCCCAAGTGATTTCGCCGGTAATGACCTTATTTGTGATAATCGGTTGCCATTTGTGCTCAGCCTCATTTACCCTTTTGGCGAGAGTTTCGGGAGTATCGCTAGCTTCTATTGGGACACTGCATCTAAATATAACCGGTCCCTCATCATACTTTTCTGTGACGAAATGCATCGTCAGTCCGGTTTCGTTTATCTCACCTTTTTTATATGCCTCAAGCACGGCTTTGTGTACATGAATGCCGTACATTCCGTTACCACCAAATTGTGGCAGCGGGCCAGGGTGAATATTGATAGTTTTTGCCGGGTTTAAGCTCTTGACCAGTTTCAGCCATCCTGAAAGGGCGATAAACTCAGCGCTATACTTTTTCACGATATTTTGATAATTTTCCGCCGTGAAAGGTCCTTCAAAATATTCAAAAGGAATACCAAATTCCTCAGCGATTTTCCTGACGCCGCCATTTTCGTAATTCGATACAACGGCCACGATTCTAGCCTGCAATGTACCATTTTGGGCAGCTTCGACCAAACACTTGAATCCTGAGCCTCCACCGTTTTTAGTTCCGGAGGCAAAAACAAGTAGTTTCTTTTTCATTATTCCTTAATGACTTTTAGTACTTCCACGATATCTACAGTACCCTCGATTGCCTTTAAGAAACCATCTTGTTCCATGGTCAACATGCCACCCTCGACGGCTATATTTTTTAGTTCGTGCAAAGTAGCGTTTTCTACTACAGCTTTTTGGAATTCAGGAGAAACACTCAGAAGCTCGAAAATCCCAATTCGCCCCTTGTAGCCAATGTTATTACATTCTTTACAGCCTTTCCCTCGGAAAAACTCGGGCGCTTTCTTCGGTTTGTGTTCGATAGGAAGTGAGTCGATAATCTTGTTAATCTCAGTCATTTCGCCGTCATTTGGCTTATATTCTTCAATACAGTCAGGGCAAATCTGACGCACCAAACGTTGGGCGATAATAATGTTTACAGCATCAAGAAATGATGAGGCGTCTTCAACCAGGCCGATAATTCTCGGCACTGCCGTAACAGCATCATTGGCATGAAGAGTTGTTATCAGGAGATGCCCCGTAATAGCAGCCTGTAAAGCTGTTTTGGCTGTTTCCGCGTCACGGATTTCCCCGAGCATTATTATATCCGGGTCTTCTCGCAAGACCGCTTTCAACCGGCCGTCAAAGCTCTCACCCTCGTTAATTTGAGATTGAGTGGCTCCGGGAAGGGTGTATTCAATGGGATCCTCTAAAGTAATCAGCTTTATTTCGGGAGCATTAAGTTTATTTAAAATAGAGTAAATAGTTGTGGTTTTACCAGAACCGGTCGGACCGACAATGAGGATCATCCCGTGTGGGCGGATTAAAGCTGACTCGAGAAGCGGCATCTCAACGTCTCGAATGCCGACGTCATCTATATTTAGGAGCCCTGCCTGAACGTTAAAGATACGAATGACAATATCACAGCCGTATAAAGAAGGCATAACCTCGATTCTTACTGCCAGCTCATCATTTGCGAATTTGACCTTGAAACGGCCGTTTTGAGGATAGTTAACGTTGAGTTTCAAGCCCGACCTTAGCTCAACTTGGGAAAGAAGGAATTTGTACTTTTCTTTTTGTAGTACACCTGCTTTATGTAGTACGCCATCTATTCTGAATCGGATAATGGCTTCTG
>JAKANV010000027.1 GCA_021823605.1 bacterium
AGAATCCGGTTCAACACGTCTTCCTTGATGTCGTCCGGGTGGTTCCAGTTCATCGCCAGCGATTGCTGCGCTGCCCACAGTTTCCTCCCGCGCAGCGCCTTCAGGGGCGGGTTGATGTCCTCCAGCAAAAGATTAATGAAAAACCTAAAGAAAATATCTTTGTGTGTGGAGATTCTCGAAACAAAACCGAGGCCCTTCATCTTTTTGACAAAATTTTTGTTCTTTCGGTCGATGATGACACTTTACGACATCGCCTAGAAACACGGACCGATAACTACTTTGGTAAATCTGCCGATCAATTAGCTTGGGTGCTTGAAGAAAACAAAACAATCGTAGTAGAAATGACCAAATTTGGAGCAATACCTATTAATACGAATAAACCAGTTGGGCAGGCTGTAGACGAAATCTTGTCTAAACTTACTGCCGACTGAAACTCGGGGAAAAACTTAAATTATGCAACAAAAAAGAGCCGCCGATTGGCGGTTCTTTTTTTGAGTAAACTAGTTCTTATTTATTGGTCTTCTTGTACTCGTTAATTGCTTGTTTAACTTTGCCATCTTCATTAATGTTTTCCCAGAAGAGAACTTGCTGGCGAGAAATATTCATTTCATCTGCCGGTGCATGAAGTTCTTTACCAAGCTTAATTAGTGTCAGGTTTGACTGGTCAGCGCTAGCTGCACTTTTTGGTTGAACACTCTGATCTTTTGACTGTAGATAGAAAATGTCAGTCAACTTTATATAATTTCCACCATTGTCGGTTAATTTACCAAAGTAAACCTGTCCATTCGTCAAAAACACAGCCTGATACTTGTTGCTGTCAGTAGCTTCGCTGGCAGTTTTACTTTTAACCTCGTTCTTAACTTGCTTTAAACCCAAGTATCCGACTCCGCCCAAAAGAACAATTACTACAATTGCTATCAGCAAGTTTTTGGGGCTTATGGATATTTTTTTACCTTCACCACTCACGTCTTCCTCCTTTAATATTTATCTTATTATGTTAAAATATTAACAACTGTTTTACTAAAAAGCAATTGTTTTAATTCAAAAAATGGCAAACAATAAAATTAACTATCATTTTATAGGTATAGGCGGCATAGGAATGGGTGCACTCGCCCAGATTCTTGCTTCGCGCGGAGAAAAGATATCCGGTTCTGATTTGGTTGAAAATGACCTCACAAAGAAATTACAGAAAATGGGAGCCAAAGTCTACTTGGGACATAAGAAGGAGTATTTGTCACCAGAGACTGAGAACGTGGTAGTCAGCGCCGCCATTACAGAAAAAAATCCAGAGTACAAAGAGGCTCAAAAGCTGGGAATCCCGATTCTAACTCGCGGGGAACTTCTGGGAAAAATGATGGATGAGAAAGTAGGAATAGCCATAACCGGAACACATGGAAAAACCACAGTCTCAAGCATGATATCTCACATTTTTGAAGACGAAGGACTTGACCCGACTATCGCAGTCGGCGGGGAAGTGAGAAACATCGGTGGCAATGCCAAAGATGGCAAGGGTAAATACTTTATAGCCGAGACTTGCGAATATAAGCGTTTCTTTGCGGACATCCATCCCCATATCGCAGTTATTACAAATATTGAAGAAGATCACCTGGACTACTACAAAGATTTGGACGACATCAAATCAGCCTTCAGCGATTTTACCAACAACATTAAAGAAGGCGGAACTTTGGTTGTTTGTTTTGATGATGAAAACGCGAAAGAAACTGCGGAAAATTTCAATGAAAAGGTAATATCGTATGGCATATCAAATGAGAATCTAAACTATAGAGCCGACGACATAAGGATAGAAGAAAATGTTCAGAAATTCAGAGTTTATAAAAACGGATCAGATTTGGGGGACTTTGAAATTATAATACCTGGTCTGCATAGTATCTTAAACGCTCTCGCCGCGATTGCTGTTTCACTAGAATGCGGGGTAAAACTCGGCACGATAAAAGAAAGTGTTGCCCGGTTCGAGGGAGCCTTGCGTAGAATGCAGACAAAAGGGGAAAAGGATGGAATTCTTGTTATTGATGATTATGCCCACCACCCGACAGAAATCCAAACAACACTTCGTGGTATAAAAAGCTTTTACCCGAAAAGAAAAATATGGTGTGTTTTTCAGCCCCATCAACATTCAAGGACTCGGCTGCTTTTGGATAATTTCGTAGACTCACTTCTGGAAGCTGATAAGATAATAATTCCAAAGATTTATCCAGTCCGTGATACAAGGGAAGATATAGAGTCCATATCGGGAGATACTTTAACGAAGCTTCTTACCCAAAAAGGCAAATCGGCCGCATACATTCCCGAATTTAAAGAGGTAGTTACTTTCCTTGAACAAAACGCTTCAGAAAATGACATCATTGTCACAATGGGCGCCGGTCCGGTAAACCAAGTTGGAGAGATGTACTTAAATATAGAGTAATATCTTTTCCACAACTTATCCACAATAAAGAGATTGACATGGTTTTTCAAACCCTCTATTATCTATTCATACGTTCCTTTTGAGAGGGACTGGAACGCTAGAAGTCTGTGGATAAAATATTATACTTGTGTATCCTTACAGGCACTAGAAAAAATAACTCTCAATCACCCCCAAACAAAAAACGCTCGCAAGAGTGTTTTTTGTCTTTTTGTGCTATATAATACCAGATAGAATGCGCTAACTATTTAATTGTATTTATGCTAGATATGTGGTATAGTATAAAAACAAAATAATTAAGGTTAAGAAGTTGAGTATGAATATAGAAAATATCAAACAATTTTTACACAAATCATTTATACCAAACCCCAAAAATTGCTATAGACCTCATGCACTGAGACATTTTATGCTGTCTTTTTACGCACTGGTACTTCTTCTATCTCAGCTTAGCCTTGGTGTTACGCTTTGTTCCCCCTTAGTCCAAAACACTGACCAAATGAAAAAAGATATCTTTGTCAAAATTAACGAACAAAGAGTAAAAAATTCTGAAAGCCGATTTACCGAAAATCCACTCCTTACCGCTGCTGCAGAAAAGAAGTTAAAAGACATGTTTGATAAAAATTACTGGGATCACTCCTCACCCACAGGGCAAAAGGCTTGGGTTTTTATTAACCAAACCGGATATTCCTACACTATGGCGGGTGAAAATCTTGCCCGTGGGTTTGTAACGTCAGATAAAATGGTGGAAGAATGGATGGAAAGTCCGACTCACAGAAGAAATATTTTAGACAAAGACTTTAAGGAAACGGGAATTGCTGTTGGAAACGGTACTATAAATGGAAAGTCAGCTACTGTCGCCGTCCAACTTTTTGGTACCCCATCTGCCCAGTTTGCACAGAAAGATGCAATAGTTGCCGGAGAAAAAACAGTTGCTCCTAGACTAAGCCTTGAAAATCCAGTAAGCCAGTCGCGTTTGCCATTTTTCGTAATATACTTAGCTATACTCGGCCTGGTAATATTTGATGGTGTAATGCTCAGGATAAATAAGTGCCATAAGGATAGAGCCCACATGCTTGCTTTTAGAATGTCTCTTGGTCTAAATATCGTAGTTTTGGGTGTACTGTGCCTAAACTTCGTCTACGTTCTGTAATTTATAATCTTGCTACAATAGAATTTTTCCCTTAAAATATCATGGCAAACAAGTATTAAAGGAAGGTTGATTTATGTATGACTTGGTTATCATCGGCTCAGGACCAGCCGGACTCTCGGCCTCTATATATGCTGCCCGCTATAAAATGAACTTTGTGACACTGGGTAAGCTTTTTGGCGGAACAATAACAGAAGCTCATCTGGTAGAGAACTATCCCGGAGTCGGCGAAATATCCGGTATGGAGCTCGGCCAAAAGATGATGGAGCAGGCCAAAAATCTCGGCGCTGAAGTTGTCGCCGAACCGGTTCAGAAAATAGTAAAAAAAGATGATACTTTTATAATCCATACAAATGGAAAACACATTGAAACTAAAAGAGTCCTCCTGGCAATGGGTGCCGAGAGAACCAAGCTGAAAGTTAAGGGAGAGGAAGAGTTCCTGGGCAAAGGTGTGGCATACTGTGCCACTTGTGACGGACCATTTTTCAAAAACAAGAACGTTTGCGTAGTCGGCGGCGGAAATGCCGCTGTTACGGCAGCGCTATACCTCGGGGACATCGCTTCAAAAGTTTATCTAATTTATCGAGGCCCAGAGCTCAAGGCGGAACCTGCATGGATTGAACAACTCGAGAAGAAGGAAAACATCGAGATAGTATATAACGCCAACGCCACTGAGATAACAGGCGAAAACAAGGTTGAGAACGTTATTTTGGATAATGGGAAAACCATTGAAGCCGACGGAATTTTTATTGAGATAGGCTCCACGCCAAATAAGGTCCTTATTAGCGATTTGGGACTTAAAACCGACGAAAGAGGATATATAAACGTTAACGCTGAAATGAGAGCAAGCGTAGAGGGTGTATGGGCAGCAGGCGATATTACTGCAGGCGACTTCAAATTCAGGCAAACCGTAACTGCAGCTGCAGAGGGGGCATTAGCTGTTTATAGTGCTTATTTAGACTCAAAAAAAGATAAAAAATAAAAAATATATTATGCTTATGCAAAGGGATAATCTGCTTACACTAACCTTGGTTCGTGCTCAGTTTTCCACATTTTGTTCTTGACAAAGGTTTTTTTGTGCTTCATCCTATCCTTACGTGCTAAATACATAAGGAAAGGAGGTGAGTGAATATGGCAGATGCAACAATTGGTTATTGCGTAAAATGCAAAGAGAAAAGAGAAATGCAGGACGCTACAGAAGTTACCATGAAAAATGGTCGAAAGGCTATGAAAGGTAAATGTGGAGTTTGTGGAACAGGGATGTACAAGATTTTGGGCAAAGCTTAAATCTTTTCGAGGACTTTTTAGGTTCTCTTTTTTTAAATAAATAGTTCGACCCAAAAATGGTCGGGCTATTTATTTTTATGCTTAATATAAAATCTATGATTTAATATACTTATGGCAAAGATAAAACATGCAAAAAGCGAGTCAGAGACTCTTCCGCTGAAAAGAGTCGGCGTTATCGGTGGAATGGGGCAATGGGCCACTATCGATATTTTAAACAGAACTCTTCGTTACTCGGCAGATCATCTTCCTCAATATGGAAACCGCGGCTATCCTCCGATGGATATCATTATGGTTAATGAAGCGCCCATGCCACTAAATCCCGATGGCACATATCCCGAGCCAGTAATGCCAACATTACAATTTCTAGAATCGGCAAAACTTGCCGGAGAAAAAGCAGATTTTTTAATAATGACCGCAAACACACCGCATATGTTTAGGCATGAAATTGAAAAAGCGGCAGGGAAACCACTGCTTAGCATAGTAGATGTAGCTGTTGAGGAAGCCAAGCGACGAAACTGCAAAAAAGTTGGTCTTACAGCAATTGGTCTAACCCTCAGGAAAGAGCTTTTTCAGAAACCCTTAAAAGAAGCTGGTATTGAGTCAGTATCTCTACCAGACGATTTAATTCAAAGGCTCGAGTCTGAGGGAATTTACCAAGTCCAGGAAGGCGAGGATCCGAAAGAATTTTCAAAGATAGCATATGAGGTAGTCGAATATTTACGCAATCAAAATGTAGATGGGATTATCCTCGGTTGCACTGAAATACCAATATTGCTTGGCGACAAGGCAAATGAACCGGATATTATTAACCCGTCACAACTCCTGGCCGAGGCTGTGGTAAAAAAGGCGCTAGAAGAAGATGAGTGATTTTTATTGCGAGAATATATTTAGCGGAAAGATAGAGATTACTACGGTTAAAGAGACTGAAAACATCTTGGCTTTTTACCATACCAAGCCTAGCTGGACTATTCACATAGTTATTGTGCCAAAAGAACACATCAAAACTTTTACCGATGCCAACACCAAGATTCTAGGGGAAATCATGTCAGTCGCTCAAGACATTATTAAATCCCTTAAACTGGATAAATCAAACTACAAACTAATTGTGAATGGCGGCTCATTTCAGGATTCTGAGCATTTACACTTTCATTTGGTGTCAGGGAAACGAGGTATAGACTTGGGAGAATAGTTATTACAACTCTCCCGGAAGCTCCAAAACTAAAGAAGGCAACGATATACGGGATATCATTGCCTTCTTGGTAGTCCCAAGGGGAATCGAACCCCTGTTACCAGGATGAGAACCTGGCGTCCTAACCGCTAGACGATGGGACCATGACCCAAAGATTATAGCAAAAATCGTTACTTCTTTCAATAACATCGGGGGTATTTTTTGTTTATTCCACTAAAGAAAACCCCCAAACTTTAAACTATATTTAAGCAGTTAGACCTGTCATTGACCCACTCTACGAGAGAGAGGTGCTACGCACATGTCCGGAAAATTAAAACAAGAGGTAGTCCGAGTTCCTCAGGATGCAGGAGAATCCGACACCTTCGTCGCCGAGATGGGAAGTGAGAAAAGGGAAATAGAAAAAATCGAGGCAAAGCTGAACAAGGATATAGAGGCTCTGAAAGACGCCGCAAAGAAGAAAATGGAGCCCCGTGAGAGAAGGCTTCACCTCCTGATGCAGGGCCTCTACATCTATGCCGAGGGACACAAGAAGGAACTGACCCAAAACGGCAAGGTAAAGACAGTCACTTTGCCATCAGGGAAGTTTCTCTGGCGCCTCGGCAACAAGACTGTCGAGATCATTGACGAGGAAAAGGCCATCAAGTCCATCAAGGCTAAGGGCCTGAAGAAGAAGCTGATAAAGACAGTGGAGAAGGTAGTCAAGACTGCCGTCAAGAAAGAGTCAGACAAAATCATCAAATCTCTCAAGGGTATAAAGATAACCCAGGCAGAGACTTTCCGCGTCGAACCAAACAAGACCTCCGTCATAGACGAGGAAACCAAGAATCTCAAGAAAAAGGTCTAGCCCAATGGTTTTCTAGACAAGCAAACCCTCGACATTCGCCGGGGGTTTTCTTTTGTATTAACTGATACAATAATTTATTCAAAAAGTACTTGACTCTGTTACATTTATGCTTTAGATTGTGGGGGAAATAAAAACAAAAGGAGAATGAACAAAATGGACGATTCAGTTAATAATATTAACAGCAAAGAACCGGCAAATGAGCCGGACAAACCGGTTGACTCAATCTTTACTGACGGTAATATCCAAAACCAACCCAACCAACCAACTGATGGACAAAAACCGAAAAAGAAACACAGATTTATTGGAATGCTGCTGGCAATACTGGCAGTTATTTTATTTTCGGTCGGCACGGCTGCCGGGGTGTGGTACTGGCAGAATGGAGAACAAAATAAGCAAAGAGCTGACTCTGACACTAGAATTGCGGCCATGCAGAAACAGGTTGATGAATTAAAAAATAGCCAAAAAGATACAAAATCAACTGCTTCAGCCAACAAAACAGTAAATTGGAAAACTTATACAAATAATCAAGATGGTTTTCAGCTAACATTTCCAGAAAACTGGAAGGGCTATGGCATCTCAGAATCTCTAGATAATGACAAGGTGACAAAATACATATATTTCGGCTTGCCCTTGAAAAATACGAATGCCTCTGTAGACCTTGGGTTCGAAAAAAATTATGCAAATATATTTGCTCTGTCAGTTATCAGTGAAACAAAGTGGGAAGCAGAGAAAGATCAACCGGGAGCAGGGATTAAAATCGCAGAGAAGGGTGACAAAGTCTATACTTATGCTAGGTCCAACGGAATTATTGATGAACTTCAGAATACTTCAGCGGAGAAAGCGGTTAAGGACATAGAATCAATCATAGGAACTTTCAAAACATTAAATTAACTTGACCATAAAGGTACATTCTTGCTATAATATAATTATGATAACAAAAAGATTTTTTAACTTTTTCTTTACCAGTCTTTCCCGCGGAAGATAACTTTAGAAATTGTCTAAAAAAGCCTTCCGCCAGGAAGGCTTTTTTGATTGTCAAGTACCTCAAGACCTATTTGCCCAGAAAACCGC
>JAKANV010000028.1 GCA_021823605.1 bacterium
ACACCGTTATCCGCACAAGCCGGAATACAAAAAGGATTTCACGACCAAACAGATAAAAGCATGGGTGGACCACAGCGTGGACAACCTATTGGTGCTGTGCGATGTCCACCACCGTCACAAATGGCTCGGCGTACACATGATAACCTACCCCGTCTGGAGCCCCCAGACTTTGCTCAAAGACGACTTCATCCACGCAGTCGAGAGGGAATTAAAAAAAAATGCGGGGCATAAAAGATAAAAACAGATTCCTATAGAACACTCCCCGGCATTTTACCCCGTTCCCCGTTTCCTCTCCTTATCACTGGTACCCATCCGGCGGATGGGTGGGGACGAACGTGAGGTCTTGCTTATCGTCCCCCTGTTAAGGGGGACAAGGGGGTTTTGTTGGTCTCTCACTTCATCATTTTATTCAAACTACACAGACTTGCCCTTTATCCCGGGGTTTGATATATAGATTTTATGGATGATCAACCTATTACAGAAGTAACAGAAGCGATCGAACGGGTTAAAAAAAACCATCTAGCTTTTGTCCAATGTCTGGGCTGCCCCTCTCATGATCCGGACAAAGGCTATTAAAAAATATGTCGTATAAAAAAATATGTGATATGGGGCTTTTAACAAGATAAGTCTATATATGTAAAGGAACGATAAATATGACAAATAAAATTTCTCAAATTAGCCACAAAAAGCCGCAAATAGATATTCCATTAGGTAATCTTGAGTTAGATAATAAAAACCCGAGATTAGCAGATAAACACCATGGTGGCTCACAGTTTGATATTTTAAAGGTTTTATATGAGGAGTTTGATTTAGATGAGATAGCATACTCAATGGCAGAAAACGGTTATTTTGATGAAGAACCCATTGTTGTTATTCCTCAAAATCTCCCCAAGGACTTTGAGTGGGATGTGGATGTTACTAGTCTTAAGACAAGTTTTGAGCAGTTAGTTGTTTCAAATAAGGATATCAAATTTATAGTTGTAGAAGGTAATAGAAGGATAGCTTCTGCGAAGTTACTAAGCAATAAGGGGTTTAGGGATAAGCTTAAGATTGAAAACAATGATTTTCCTAAGATCAAAAATGCGGAAGTTAAAAATGATTTGAAAAACATCCCCTCTATTGTTTATAGGGACAGAAAAGATGTCTCTCCATATTTGGGAGTTAGACATATTACAGGGATTTTACGGTGGGAATCCTACGCAAAAGCAAGATATATATCATCAAGAATAGAGGAAGAAACGAAAAAAGGAATAGGAATAGAAGAAAGTATTAGAGAGGTGCAGAGGAAGGTAGGCGACAACAGGACAGATATAATTAAAAAACAATACATGTTTTATAAAATATTTGAACAGGCTCAAGATGAGTTGGGATTTGATGTAAGTGAGGTAATAAATAGATTCTCACTAATAACTGTGGCACTAAACTCACCTTCAATTAGAGACTTTATTGGTGTTCCATCCTATAAGGAAGTAACGTTCAATAGACCATTAGTTTCAAAAACCAAGCTAAAGAATTTAGAGATTCTTTTAACGTGGATTTTTGGTAATGGTAAAGGTAAAGATCCAATCCTGACGGATTCTAGAAAGATCACAAGCCACCTAGCTCCTATTTTATCAGATAAGGCCGCAACAGAGTACTTGTTAACCTATAGTAATCTTGAAGAGGCATATGAGAGAAGTGGCGGCGATAAGGAATTTGTTAAGAAGAAGATTAATTCTGCCAAAAGGGCAGTTACTAGTGCATTACAGGCAGCATATAAGTATAAAAAGGATAAGGAAATATTGGCTTTGTTAGAAGAATTAACAATGGCAGTTGAAGAGTTGAAAAATTCAGTGTCATAAAAAATGCTAGAATTATCTAATACAGATTCTATATATAATATTGCAGACTGGATTGAATATTATATTCTTTATAAGAATAAAACTCTTTCCAAATCAAAAATGCGTGCCTTATTGGAGGATGAAGATGGAATCGTTAAAGAGGAAGATATTGATAGTGTCTTTAACGAGATGACCAAGAGAAAAAAACTATATGGTGACTCTTCCCCTTTTGAAGTAGAGGGAAATTCCATTCGACCAAAGATAAAATGGAAAGATAACCCTGAGTTAACTATGTGCCTAATTTTTTCAATAAAAGGTGTTAATCAGAAGAAAGGAACAAACGATGGTACTAAGTTGTTTGAACGACTATCAAGAGAGGCTATTAAGGTCTATCTTGGTGGCGAAGCGGAAGTAATCGGTTTTCCAAATAAGAAGAACTTCAGGGATCAGGTTAAATATTTATCAGAAAAAATGCGTGAAGAGATAGGTCATCGGAATCCGCGACCAACAGACAAGGATAAGGGGGTTGATATAATTGCTTGGAAACCGCATGGAGATATGCGCCCAAATCAGATTGTTGTTTTGCTTCAATGTGGAGCTGGTCTTAACTATTCTAAAAAAAAGTCTATATCTATCGATGCATGGCATGAATTTATTCATTTCTCAGCAAAACCAGTGGCGGGTATTATGATTCCTAAAATTGTCTCAGATGAAGACTGGATGAGTATCCGTGATGATTATAATTTAATCTTTGATAGAATTAGAATATATAAGGCAGTTTATAATAAACCCTTATCAGATAAGGCTCTTAAAAAGCAAATTCTTGATTGGTGTAAAGTCAATCTTAACTAAAATGAGATTTATAGACTTATTTGCAGGCCTCGGTGGATTTCATATCGCGCTTAAGCGCTTAGGGCATACTTGTGCTTATGCAAGCGAGATAGATCCACTACTCAGGGATCTATATAAGAAGAATTTCGGCATCTATCCTCACGGAGATATTCGATCTGTAAAAGCAGAAGATATACCGGAGCATGACATCCTTTGTGCAGGGTTTCCTTGCCAGCCTTTCTCAAAGGCTGGCAAGCAGGACGGTGCAGAGTGTCCTCGATGGGGTAACCTTTTTGAGGATCATGTTCTTCGTATTGCTAAAGCACATAAGCCGAAATATATATTGTTGGAAAATGTACCAAATCTTGGTCGACATAATAATGGACATACATGGGATCATATGAAAAAGCGCCTCTCAGAATTCGGCTATTCTGTTGATTCCAAGTTACTCTCGCCGCATCAATTTGGCATACCTCAGATACGAGAAAGGATGTTCATTGTAGGAAGCCGAACTGGTTTAGCCAAGTTCAATTGGCCAGAACCATCAAATGCGCCTATCTCGATTAAGTCGATTCTCGATTCTAATCCTAAAGAAGCAAAGCCGCTATCTGAGCAAGTTATAAAGTGTCTTAATGTCTGGCAAGACTTTCTTGATAGAGCTCCACGCGAAGAAGAGCTGCCTTCTTTTCCAATATGGTCAATGGAGTTCGGCGCAACCTATCCATTTGAGGACATCACCCCCTATGCATTGGGAAATAGAAGATTGTCTCGCTATCGAGGATCCCATGGCATTATGCTATCCACAATAGTCCCCGCAAGCCGCTTTGACTATTTGCCATCTTATGCCAGATCTTCCAAGCCACAGTTTCCGGATTGGAAAGAGCAGTTTATTAGGCAGAATAGAGACTATTATAGAAAGAATAAGGAATGGATTAAGTCATGGCTGCCTCAGATTCTTGAGTTTCCTTCAAGCCTTCAAAAATTTGAATGGAACTGTAAGGGTGAGAAAAGAGATATTTGGCAACTAGTCATTCAATTTAGAGCTTCCGGCGTTAGAGTTAAACGTCCCACCACGGCGCCCTCTCTTGTAGCTATGACTGCGACTCAAGTTCCTATTATTGGATGGGAGAAACGTTATATGACTCCCCAAGAATGCAGTCGCCTGCAAAGCATGGAATCTTTATCGCACCTCCCGAATACCCCTACAAGAGCATATAGAGCACTTGGTAATGCTGTGAATGTTGATATTGTAGAGTTGATTGCTAAGTCGCTTATTGGTGCAATAAGCTCTAAGAGAACTAGCAAGGCTTTTAAGCTAGCCGTAAAGCCTGCAACTATATCTGCCTTCCCAACGCAAGCAAATGCGGAAGTCAACTATTAGCGTTAAATCAATTCCGCCAGCCTCTTCGTTAATGGTATTAAAGACTATGAGAGGCAATAAATCTATAAATACCAAGCCGGAAGTAAATCTGAGAAAGGCATTATTATTAGCGGGATTAAGAGGCTATCGACTAAATTGGGAAAAAGCCCTAGGCTGTCCTGATATAGTATATCCACGCAGAAAGGTTGCGATATTCGTTCAAGGCTGCTTTTGGCATTCATGCCCATATTGTAAAATATCACTACCTAAGACGCATAAAAGGTATTGGTTAAAAAAGCTCTCAAATAATAAAGCAAGAGATCAATTCGTACAAAAAGTCCTAAAAAAAGAGGGATGGCGAGTTGTAGTCGCTTGGGAATGTCAAATAAAGAAAAATCCAAACAAGGTTATTGATAAAATAAGAAATATCTTAAGAACAAATAGGGGGAACATTTACACATTATAGAAGTAATAACAAACAGCTATCTCCGTTTAACCCTATAATTCATTTACAAGCGTAAGAACCATTCATTATTTACTTCAACAGTTTCAATCTGTTTAACGGTTACTCCCAACTGCAACTCTTTTAATTTATCGCATAGTAATTCTCCGTCAATTAAATCAATAGGCGGTGCTCCATCTCTTGTTGCTTCTTTAATTGCTTCTCTAGTAAATGATCCTGTTGTAATGAACAAGCCCTTATCAGCTCGACCTAGCATTGCTCCTCGAAAATCTCTAATCTGATTCGCAGGTATCGAGCTTTTATATCTTTTACATTGAAATATTATATGAAAGCTTAGCAAGCCATTTATTCTAACAATTCCTTTACCATCTATACCTCCATCACCAGTTTTACCTGTTACTTCAACCTGTATAAACCCACTTTCTCGTAGTATTCTTTGAGCTAGCCTTTCAAAAGCAGCGGGAGACATAGTAAATAAAGTATTCAGTAGCTGTTGTTTCCATTCCTGATTTTCTTCTAATGGTTCGTCAATTTCGGTAGCTTTATTCGATTTATCGTTTTTGGTTACTACTAATGAATTACTCTTATCGTGTCCCTTAAACGTTCTTACAATCTCTGATGGATTAATTGTATTGATATCAATGTCTGAGTTTGTTAACGTCCATATTCCTCTCTCGGAATTATTAAGCAAGCCATATTTTTTCAAATATGTTCTAGTCCATGCAAGCCTATACTCAATTTCAGTTCTCGCTTCCTCTTGAAGATGTGGTATTCGCAATACTTCATCATCCAACTTCTCAAGCTCGTACACCTTTTCATTTATTTCTTCGATAGTTCCAGAGCCACCAAGTTGGATTAATGCTTGAATTACGGGCTTAAATAATTTGTCGTAAGTTGGTATCTGCTTGTCATTGCCATTTTTTGTCATTTTGTTCCCTTCACTTATTCTAGGATAGATTTCAACTTAATTGATATAGTTATTTATCATAAATCGCTTGTTAAAGAAAGGGAGAGTTTCCTTTACATGGGAATTGGGCGGAATGCATTAAGTGACATTGTTGGTTAGATTTTAAGCCTGAAATATGGTATAAATTATATTACTACAAAGTCAAAGAAGCTGGGGTCTTGTTTTAGATATAGACGGAGGAAAGAAAGCCATGGTCGAGAAACGAGTGGAGAGCGTATACGAACTACATGAACAGCCACAGAGTGTCCGTGATAAAGGTGCAAAGCTTGCTTATCAAAACGCGCTTCGGCATGTAAAGGCAGCACGCATACTCGCCGACAATAGCGACTATGGAAATGGAATTTCTCATTTAGTTCTCGGTATAGAAGAAGCTATGAAAGCTCTTAAGCTTTTTAGTTGGCGTTTTGCCGCGCAGTTCTCAGTTCCAGAATCACCTAAGTTGCTCAAGGAACTATTTCGAAAACATGAGTCAAAACAAAGTCCTTTCCTGCTCGTGGTTTTGATGATAGAAGTTTTCAAAACAACAAACCCCTTGTTCAGCAAAAACAAAAAAAGTGCTGTCAGAAACTTGATGAACTTGTTAGGCACTCACAGCAAATCGAAAAATTCTGTAATGGACAGAGTTCTGAGAGAACTCAAGAGAATGAACGACTCCAAAAAAGATGGGTTCTATGTCGATTTTCGAAACCATACTTGGGTGGATCCGACAAAGAAAAAAAAGACAGATTACACGAGACTGGAAAAGATCGTTACTCCTTATATCGAGGTATTTGGAGACATTTTTTCCCTAAGCAACAAAGAGTGGGAAGAAAACATTAAGTTGATGGAGAAAATATTGCCAGGAAAAAAAGGGATCAGCTTTTTAAAAAGTAAGAGCAGCGATCGTTTACAGGGTGACGGGATGCAGGGGGCACCATCATAAAAACTGTCACCCCCCTGCCAATTACCGCTCATATATTTCTTTATTATGCCATTCTAAATATTCTTTAGAGGGTAAATCCAGGGGATCGGAAGGTAAGCTTAAAAGCTTTTTGCCGTGCAATGCGTAATAGTCATGTCCATTTTCATATTCTTCTTTTATATATTTACTGACTTCTACATGGTGGTCTGTAGTTATCGTCATATAACCTGCATCAAATAGTTTGTGTAGGTCCGAACGAAGTAGGATGCCATTATTAACGCTGTGAGGGCCGGAGGATGAATAAGGTTTTATATGGGCTGATTCCAAGGCTGGAAGGGTACGTTCTCCTGTAATTGCGCATTTTTTATTATATGCTTCGATGATAACGACCCTGAAACCACCCTGACCTAAACGCTGATGTACCAGATATTCGCCGCCGTATCTTGGTTCGACTACCTCATGATTGTAAATCCCGCTCTCCTGTACCGGGTTGATCCCTTTTATACGCTCATCGACCTTTTCCCACAATGAGCTGCCTACAGGATCTTCGGTATCATAGGTTTTACCTCTGACTATATTCGAGCTCCAATTTTCCGGCACAGGGATCCAGTCTTTTTCATTAAAAAAGAACGGATTCGTCAGGACAATACAGCCGATGAACGGGTCGGGGATGAAGTGCCTGTTGTTGTTTTGTTGGTAATGCATGATCCTTTCCCTGAAACTTTGGAAATCTCCGGCACCGTTTTTCTCTTGAAATGTATCCCAGGCTATGGACAGAGGCAGTTGTGAGTATTTAACAAAGAAACCGCCGCCACTGATAAAATTAAGAGGACTGTGCAGTTTGAAAAGGAAAGGTGCCCAAGGTTGGATTGCCCCGAACCTCGTATCCCCGCTTGGCTGCCAGAAGTTGACCTCGTCTATGGAAGTCCTTGAAGCCAAAAAATCAAACCAGGATTTATCGGTAACTCCGACCCAAAACTTCATTCATTCCCCTTAAATAAATAAAATTATTTGTATCTTGTTACGCTGAAATTATATTTATTACAGTTTTCTATAAAGAGCAAGGGAAGATAATTAGTGGAATGCTTTAAACATACGCAACTTAGCTTTAAGTTTGCTTATTTCAGTTCATGGAATAGGTCTGCTGGGTTCTTGGAACCTTTTCCTAAATAAAAGTTAAGCCTATTAGTGAACCTTATCTCATTTGCGATAGTTACAGGCGGCATGGTATGTTCATCGCTGAAGTCATCCCCATCGGTTGTTTCCGTCAGGATATGATACTTCGGGTTTTTTGCGCAGAAATCTTTGAGTTCTTGGAGCCGATGGATATCAAATGTACCATTCTCTTCGTCCGGATGGATGCCGACCCTGTCCCAGTCGGTCTCTTCTATCAACATACCCGTGAATTTCAAAAACTTACCAAAATCTTTGAAATCGCGTACCTTTATAAATCCCTTTTTGTTATTCAAAACGGGCCGGCACCCAATGCCAAGCAAGTCTTCCAGTGTCTTACCGATGCC